>USKC01000387.1 GCA_900555195.1 uncultured Lachnospiraceae bacterium | reverse complement strand
AGTTTATTGTATTTTCTGCCTTCTCCCGCAAAGCGATTCATTCCCCCAAAAAGCCTATAGGAGGACGACGGCCATGGGCTGCTATAACTATGCTAAAAATGATTTCCTTTGTAATATTTTGGCAGGTTTCGGGACATCCTTATATAGATATTCTAATCAGAATTTTGCTTCGGCAAACGTTCTCCCGGAATCGCCCGTCCCGTGAAAAGCGGCGGATTTCCGTACACGGGAAGGGGATATGGAAAGGATATGGAAAAGATGGATTTGAATTCTCCTGAAATACAGAAAATGCTGGCAGCCATCACCGAGCGGACTCAAAAAGGGCTGCTTTCCTGGAAGGTGCCGGAATATGATCCGATCGGCTTTATGACGGAAATGGGCGTTGAATTCGATGGTTCAGAAACAGAGAATTTCGCCCAGAACATCACTTTTCTCTGTCACCTGAAAAAAGGGCGCACCATATGGCTGGAAACCTATGAGTCCATCGGTTTCCCCTCTCCCAATGGCTTTCCCGCAATAGGCGACGGCCTCTCCCTGCGCGGGCTTGGCTACTATACCATCCGATTCTTATCCTCCTTCGGACGCACGCTGTTTCAGGCAGGCTGCATCATCCGTGACAGGCGGGATCAGCTGCTTTTGTGCCTGCTGGCGGATGCGGTCTTTGCAGGCACACAGGATATTTTCCGCAAAATGCCTGAGAACAACCCTGCCCGCTTCTGCGAGTATCTTCACAGCTGGGATGAAAGCGGCGGCCTGGAACATCAGCCCATGTCCATGCTCATGACGGATTTCTATCAGTATAACCGGTGTATGGATTTCCACCTGCTGGCCATGTCCTGCGCCACCGGCCTGCGCAAACCGGGCGGGAACCACCCATAATGGATCGTTCCCGCCCGAATCGTTTCATCTGCCGCAGCGCACCCTTACGATGCCGCGGCCGTATGTTTCATCAAAAGATCATTCATCCCACATCCGGTTCGTCGGAAAGGAAGATTTCTCCCTTCGCTTTCCCGTCCGTTTCAAAGAGGATGATTTCATTCTCTCCCTTCCTAAGGAGCGGAGCCGGAATATACAGCCGCCTCTGCGGCCCGATCTCCCAGAATCTTCCCAGGCAGAAGCCGTTGATAAACGCACAGCCTTTCCCCCAGCCTTCAAAGTCTAGGAACGTGTCTCCAAGCTCCTCCGCCTCAAATGTGAACCGGTAGAAGGCCGGCTGTCCCTGCGTATAGCCTTTCCCAAAATCCAGCTTTTCCAGATTATCCAACGGAAGCGGGTACATCTCCCAATTAAAATGCATATGCCCGTTCAGCTGGACGCAGCCGTCAATCCCCTTTCTCTGGCTCTCCATCCTGGGGCCGAAATTCACGCGGCCCATATTCTCGATCAGGATGTCCATTCTGGCAGGGCGCGTTTCCCATTCAACCTGTACCTGCACTTCCTCCAGAAGCTGCCTGTCATAGAGCGTTGCCACCTGACGGCCGTCCACAAAGATGTTCGCCCGGTCATTCGCTCCCCACAGCCTGATTTTCTCCAAGTTCTGTTCCCGCTCCAGGCTGCTCCGGTATAAAATATAGCCATAGTTCTGATCCAGCTTTTCCATGGGGATGGGATATGTGTTCTTCACTTGGGCGCTTAGTTCATCCAGGTTTTCAAACAGCCCCGTCTTTTCCGCACAGGTAAGTTTTCCATACGCCTTTTTCCGGATCTGTGTGGAGAAAGTCACCTCCGGCAGAACGGTATACTTACCGATCACTTCCCGGTATCTTCTGTATTTCTCCGTAAAATCTCCCGCTTCCGTCAGAACGGCATCATAGTCATAGCTGGTCACATCAGGCGTCAGTTCGTCATAATAGTTGGAACCGTTCATGAATCCAAAATTCGTTCCGCCCTCAAACATATAGATGTTCACATGACCCATTTCCAGCATCTTATCCAGATCCTGGACGCTTTCTTCCAGATTGCCCCGCATATGGCCGCCGTTTCCCCAATGGTCGAACCAGCCCACCCAGAACTCCGTGCACATCAAAGGGCCTCCGTCCGTATACTTCTGCAGGACCTCAAAGCGCTCCTGCGTCCTGGAGCCGAAATTGCCGGTGGGAAGGACGCCTGGCAGCCTGCCGCAGGAAAGGGACTCGTCCATGGGGCCGTCGGACGTAACCAAGGGCACCACCACGCCCCGCTCCAGCATGTACTGCTTCATCGTCTCCAGATACGCCGTATCCTCGCCATAATACCCGTATTCATTCTCCACCTGCATCAGAATCACCGGGCCTCCATAATTGACCTGCAGCGGCGCGATCACAGGAAACAGCGCGTCATAGTATTCCCGGATGTGTTTCAGGAATAACAGCCCCTCAGCCGCATCCCGTCCTCCTTCAGCAGCCAGGCAGGCAGACCGCCGAATTCCCATTCCGCACAGATATAGGGCGAAGGACGCAGGATCACATACAGCCCCAGTTCCTGCGCCAGAAGCACGAATTTTCTGATATCGAGCATTCCGTCAAATACAAACCGGCCCTTCACAGGCTCATGCATGTTCCACGGTATGTACGTCTCCACCGTATTCGCCCCCATGGCCTTCAGCTTCTCCAGCCGATCCCGCCAATACTCCGGCACCACCCTGAAGTAATGGATCGCCCCGGAAATAATCTGGAACGGCTTTCCATCCAAATAGAACTGGTCGGAGATTTCAAATCGTTTCTTTTGCATCTTCCTCCTCCTTTGTCTTCTTCCTCCTGCGCCCATAACGATTACCCGCAGGGCTGAAATCGGTTTCATATTGATATATTTCATTATAGGCCACCGCGCTTTCTCCTGTCAACAAGAGGCTGCATTTATCGCCCTGCCCTGCATGGGACGCGGTCTGGAGCCCGCCGCTTTC
>USKC01000386.1 GCA_900555195.1 uncultured Lachnospiraceae bacterium | reverse complement strand
TGGCACAAACGAGTGAGACGGAACGGCATATGCGGAAGGCTGAGCAGTAACTCTGGCGTACCCATTGGCAGCATCCTCCCTTCCGTGTTATAATGTCGTAAGACAGAAGCCCTGCCGCTGCCAGGCAGGAGAGACCAATATTTCGGGAGTTTTCAGCCATCATGAATGAGAAAGTATTAAAAACGCTTGAATATAACAAGATCATAGACCGGCTTGTGGAACACGCCACTTCAGAACCCGGCAGAAAGCTTTGCCGCGCCCTGAGGCCGATGACATCACTGAAAGATATTCAGGAAGCGCAGACGGAAACCAAAGATGCGCTCACGCGCCTTTTTCAGAAGGGCAGCCTTTCCCTCGGAAGCAACCGTGACCTGGGAATGAGCCTGCGGTCCCTGGAAATCGGCAGCACCCTTTCCATAGCAGAACTGCTCGGCATCGCTTCTCTTCTGGAAAATGCCGCGCGCGTCAAATCCTATGGAAGAAGCGAACGGGAGGACGCGCAGGCGGATTCCCTCACCCCTCTATTTGACGGGATTGAACCGCTGAGCCAGGTTTCCCGGGAAATCTACCGCTGTATCCTTTCTGAAGACGAGATCAGCGATGATGCCAGCCCAGGGCTGAAACGTGTGCGCAGAGGCATGGCACAGACCGCGGAGCGCATCCATTCCCAGCTGAACAGCATGGTAAGCGGTTCCCTGCATTCCTATCTGCAGGACGCTCTGATCACATCCAGGAACGGCAGATACTGCCTTCCGGTAAAGGCGGAATACCGCAGCCAGGTTCCGGGAATGATCCACGATCAGTCTTCCACCGGCAGCACGCTTTTCATTGAGCCTGCCGCCATCGTTAACCTGAATAACCAGATGCGTGAACTGGAACTGCAGGAGAAAGAAGAGATCGCCAAGGTCCTGGCCGATTTAAGCGCCATGGCCGGGGAGCATACGGAAGCGCTGGCCGAGAATCAGAGAATTCTGACACGCCTTGATTTTATCTTCGCCAAGGCGAATTTGGCCATGGAACAGAATGCCACACAGCCTCTTTTTAATGAAGAGCATATCATCCATATCCGAGGAGCAAGACATCCCCTGCTGGATAAGAAGAAGACCGTTCCCATTGATATCCGCCTCGGAAAGGACTATGACCTTCTGATCATTACAGGCCCAAATACCGGAGGCAAGACAGTTTCCCTGAAAACCACCGGCCTTTTCTGCCTGATGGGCCAGGCGGGCCTGCATATTCCCGCCCTGGACCGTTCGGAACTGTCCATTTTTACCGAAATCTATGCGGATATCGGGGATGAACAGAGCATAGAACAGAGTTTGAGCACGTTCTCTTCCCATATGACCAGCATCGTTTCCATCCTGAAGCATGCGGATGCGGACTCCCTCTGCCTCTTTGATGAGCTGGGCGCGGGCACGGATCCCACGGAAGGGGCTGCCCTTGCCATCGCCATCCTGAATCATCTGCACGGCCGCGGGATCCGCACCATGGCCACCACTCACTACAGCGAACTGAAGGTATATGCCCTTTCCACCTCCTTTGTGGAAAACGCCTGCTGTGAATTCGATGTGGAGTCCCTGCGCCCCACCTACCGGCTGCTCATCGGCATTCCCGGCAAGAGCAATGCTTTTGCCATTTCCAGAAGGCTTGGCCTTCCCGATGAGATCATCAATGATGCCAGCGCGCAGATCAGCGCGGAAGACAAAAGTTTTGAAGATCTTCTTGCCGATTTGGAGCAAAGCCGTGTTACAATAGAAAAGGAACAACAGGAAATCGCTTCCTATAAGAATGAAATAGAGGCGCTGAAGCGCCAGCTCGAGACCAAACAGGAACGCCTGGATCAAAGCAGGGACAAGATCCTTCGGGAAGCCAACGAAAAGGCCCGCCAGATCCTTCAGGAAGCCAAGGATACGGCGGATGAAACCATCCGCGTTTTCCAGAAGGCCGGTCCCGGCGCTTCCATGAAGGATTTGGAGAAGCAGCGTGAAAAGCTGCGCGGCAAGATCTCCGAAAAGAATGAAAAGCTGGCTGTGAAAAATGCTCCGTCCCCCCAGTCCGGCCTGAAACCTTCTCAGCTGAAGCTGGGTGAATCGGTGCGCATCGTCTCCATGGGGTTGAAGGGAACGGTGAGTTCCCTGCCCGATCATAAGGGAAACCTTTTCGTCCAGTGCGGCATTATCCGCACCCAGACCAACATCAAAGATCTGGTGCTGATACAGGAAAAGGATGCCGCTTCCTCTGCCAAAGGCGGCCGGACCAGTTCCGGCAAGATACGCATGTCCAAATCCCTTTCCGTCTCCCCCGAGATCAATCTTCTCGGCAAGACGGTGGATGAAGCCATGTCCGTATTGGATAAATACCTGGACGACGCCTATCTGGCCCATCTGGAAACCGTCCGGGTGGTCCACGGCCGGGGCACGGGAGCGTTAAAAAACGCCGTTCATCAGCGGCTGAAGAAACTGAAATATGTGAAAGATTTCCGCCTGGGAGTCTTCGGAGAGGGAGATTCCGGCGTAACCATCGTAACGTTTAAATAGTCGGCCGGGACGGCGGTCCACATTCCGCCGTCCGGCAAAAAGAAAAGGAGATGCAGCAAGTATGGCAGAAAAACAGAGAATCCTGATTGTAGACGACGACGCGAATATCGCGGAACTGATTTCCCTCTATTTGATGAAAGAGTGCTATGAGACAAAAATCGTGGGGGACGGGGAGGAGGCTTTAAAGGTCTTTCCCGAATTTAAGCCCCACCTGATTCTTCTGGACCTGATGCTGCCCGGCATGGACGGCTACCAGGTATGCCGGACTTTGAGGGCCTCCTCCCAGGTTCCGGTCATCATGCTGTCCGCCAAAGGCGAGATTTTTGACAAGGTCCTAGGACTGGAGCTGGGAGC
>USKC01000385.1 GCA_900555195.1 uncultured Lachnospiraceae bacterium | reverse complement strand
CTTCTCCAAATTCAAAGCATATATTGTTCCATAATCACCGCCGCACCATCATGGTCACAGTCCGGCGCCAGTATCCTTCCCGGTTTCTTCAGGGCAGGCACCGCATTTTCCATCACAGCGGCCAGCCCCGCTGTCTGCAGCATCTGTTCGTCATTGCTGTTGTCCCCAACCGCGATCGTCTTATCCAGCGGCAGGGACAGCCGTCCACACAGAAACTGAAGTGCCGCTCCCTTATTCACACCAGGGGCGTTAATTTCCAGATTACCTGCAAGGGAACTGGCAAGGGATAACGGAAGAAGCCGCATGCGTTCCCCCACCCTTTGGCGCGTGACGCCATCCCTGAAAAAGAGGTTAATCTTCTCCGCTTCCAACGGATTTCCCCGATAGAACGAACAGAAATCTTCCACCCATACCACGTTGGAGTCAAAGATCCTCGCATAGGTTTTCAACCCGAATTCCTCCAGATGCGGTTTCATTCCCTTATCCATGAACGGACGGTTGCCGATGAAGAAAGAGGCGATCACGTCCTCTCCTGCAACCGCATCCAGAATGCGTAAAATCAAAGCCGTATCCAAAGGCTTTCTCCAGATATCCGCATCCGCCTTTCTGTCATATACGCAGGCGCCGCTTTCGCAGATCAGATAGCGCATCCCAGGAAAGGCCGTCCAGTATTCCTCCAATTCTCCCCTGCATCTGCCCGTGGCAAATACCACCTGCTTGCCTCTTCTTAAGAGTTCCTCGATCGCCTCTTTCGCCCTTGCCGTGATCTGGTGCTGTGAATTCAGCAAAGTGCCATCCAGATCCAAGGCGATCAGTTCATATTCCGTTCTTTTCATTCCGTCCTCATTCCGTATCTTTCCGGCCCGCTCCATCCTTTGTTCCCAGCGCTTTCATGAGCACCAGACATCTTCTCTTCAAAGAAAGCCTGACCAGCGTATTTTTATCATATACGTCGTATCCGTTGAAAGTTCCCCGAATCTGATTCAATTCCACCTGCACGCCGTCCCGGGCAAGCCTGTCCGCATAGGTATTGCCTTCATCACGCAGACAGTCAATCTCCAGCGTCTCCACATATGCAGGAGGAAGCCCTTTCAGAGAATCCGCGCTCATGGGCGCCGCATACTTCGGTTTTCCGCATATATCCTGCAGATAGAAGTACCACATCTGACGGTTCAGCTTGGCATTCCAGCCAGGTGCGTCCACAAACTGTCTCATGGACCAGGAAGTCATTCGGTAATCCGTCACAGGGCTGATGAGCATCTGAAAACAAATCTCCGGCCCTTTTCGATCCCGCGCGAGCAGCGTCACCTCCGCGGCGAGCGCCCCGCCTGCACTGTCTCCCAAAACCGCTATACGCCTGCGATCCACTCCCAGCCTATCCGCATTTTCCCATATCCAGCAAAGTCCCCTATAGCAGTCTTTTACCGGCTCCGGATAAGGGAGGCCCACACGGTAGTGAATCAGCATCACCTTGCATCCTACGGCTGCCGCATAGATCATAGCCAGCCGGTGCGTAGCCGGCCGATCCCGCAGCACAAATGCGCCCCCATGATAATAAACCAGGCATGGGGCTTTCTCCTCTATTCCCTCCGGTTCATAGATTGTAACCGGAATCTTCGCTTTTCCTCCAACCCGTATCAGCTTCTTCTTGCGCACAATCCCCTTAACGGGACGCTGCAGCATACATCCAAACCGAAACCAGCTGTTAAACAAGCTTATCTTCCTCCGGGTGATCACAAAGTTGGAAATAATAAACGTCTTAAAATCAATGCGGCTCCAAATCCCTCCCAGATCCTTCAAATCCTTGTCCAGAGAATATTTTAACCCCATAAATCCCTTTTCCATATTCTCACCTCTTCCGGAACATCCATGTCTTTTTCTACCTTCTAATATACCATAACGTCCAATCCGAATCCACCCGTTTTTCCAATTTCACCATGCCTCCTGCTCTCTGCGCTTCGGCCGCTCAGCCCGCCCGAATGTTCCCTCTCTCAACTGCCTGAACGCATCCTTTTCATTCTACCCTGCTGCTTTTCCGGATACAGCCGCCGGTTCCACCCTGTATGAAATCCATCGCAAAAGCATATGCTGGTATTCAGAATGCTTTAACGAATATATCAGGAACGCGTATCTCTCCATGAAAACTCAGATTCCTTTTTTCTTATCTTCCAATTTGAAAACCGCCCGCTATTCCCTGGCCGGAATCCTTTTCACATCTCTCGCCGGCTCCCTGCTGCATTTTGTCTTCGGCTGGAGCAAAGGACACCCTCTGGCAGCGCTGGTCGCCCCAGTGAACGAATCGGTCTGGGAACATCTGAAACTGCTCTTTTTCCCCGTCCTGGCCTTCACCGCCTGGGAATGGGCACACAGGAAGGAAGAGGCAAAGCGCTTGCTTCCTGCCAGACTGCTCGGCCTGCTGGCCGGCCTGATTTTCATTCCGCTGGCCTTCTATGCATATACCTGCCTCCTGGGGACCCATCTGCTATGGGCCGATCTGGTGATCTTCTTCCTGGCTGTCATTCTTACCTTTCTGGTCGGCTTTCTTCTGGAAAGCAAGGGCCATTTTGCGGAAACCAGCGGCCATGCCGCCTCGCATCCTGCCCGCACGGCCGGAGGGAGATTTCTCTCACACCCGGCCTTCTCCCATACCCTCAAGACGGTTTTATTCTGTCTCATCCTATTATTTATCCTCTTCACCTTCCGTCCACCAAGGCTCCCCCTCTTCCGGGATCCAGCAAGCGGCACCTATGGATATTTCCAGAACTGACAGGAAAACGCCCCGTCTCCTAATATCACCGATATCCTCCGAAGAATATGCCAAAAGCAAATAAAAAATGCTGAAATCCCGCATAAATACGGCATTTCAGCACTTTTACAAACCTGAAGCACGGGGGATTCGAACCCCCGACAACCTGATTAAAAGTCAGGTGCTCTA
>USKC01000384.1 GCA_900555195.1 uncultured Lachnospiraceae bacterium | reverse complement strand
CATTAACGCTGACAGGAATTCCTTTTTCAAAGGTCATGGTCACATATTCCGGTTCATCGGGAGCCTTCTCGGGCGTGGTTCCCAGAACCAGAAGATGTTCATAGTTGGGCTCATTGGCAGGATCTTCCAGTTCCAGCCCTTCATGGCTGATGTGCCACAGGTTCCTGTCGCGGCTGTAGCTGGAATCTGCGGAGAAAGGCAGGTCGATTCCGTGCGCTTTGCAGTATTCGATCTCGGATTCCCGGGAATCCAGCGTCCACTTGTCGTTCCTCCATGCAGCGATGATCTTCAGATCGGGTGCCAGAGCCTTGATTCCCAGTTCAAAACGGATCTGGTCGTTTCCTTTGCCGGTGGCGCCGTGGCAGATCGCGGCAGCGCCTTCCTTACGGGCAATTTCCACCAGCTTCTTGGCGATCAGAGGCCTTGCCATAGAAGTTCCCAGCAGGTATTTGTTCTCATATACGGCATGGGCCTTTACGCAAGGCATCACATACTCATCGCAGAATTCATCGATCACGTCCAGAATGTACAGCTTGGATGCTCCGCAGAATTTGGCCCGTTCTTCCAGACCGTCCAGTTCTTCCGCCTGGCCGCAGTCGATGCAGACACAGATTACTTCATAGTCAAAATTTTCCTTCAGCCACGGAATGATCGCGGTAGTGTCAAGTCCGCCTGAATAGGCAAGAATTACTTTTTCCTTCATATGCTTCCTCTTTCCTGCCGGAACTCCGGCTCTGTATTATTCTTGAATTAATATACAACAAAACCCCATAGAATGCAAGTGAAAAAAACAGGGATGATTTCAGAAAAAATCCGTCATATTATACAGAAAGAAAGCGCATATAAAATAGGTAATAAAGAAGAGAATTAAGGGAAAATGGGGAGATTTTCTGTTGAAATGCGATCGGACGGAATAAAGGCGGCCTTGGGCAAAAAGATGGGTGAAGGATAAAATGGAGAAAATATATTGCATAATATTCATTTGAGATGTATAATTATGCGAATGAAGAGGCACCGTGTCTCAGGGGCGGGACAGAACGTTGGAAATAAAGGTTGTCAGTTTTTGGGTTTCTGAATTATACTGAAACTGACATTCGTCCAAGAAGAGCGGGCAAAGGAGGTAAACATGATAAAGGCAGGAATTATCGGAGCGACAGGCTATGCGGGAGGAGAACTGGTGCGTCTGCTTCTGGGACATCCAGAAGTGGAAATCGTCTGGTACGGCTCCAGAAGCTATATTGATAAGAAGTATGCGGATGTATACCGGAACATGTTCCAGCTGGTGGATGCAGCATGCATGGATGATAATATGGAAGAATTGGCGAAACAGGCGGATGTGATTTTCACCGCTACCCCTCAGGGATTCTGCGCTTCCCTGATCAATGACCGGATTTTATCGGAAGCGAAGATCATAGACCTGAGCGCGGATTTCCGCCTGAAGGATGTGGACGTCTATGAGCGGTGGTATGGGATCCGCCATGCGGCACCGCAGTATCTGGAAGAAGCGGTGTATGGGCTGTGTGAGAAGAACCGGGAGCAGATCCGGCATGCGCGCCTTATCGCGAATCCCGGATGTTACCCAACCTGCTCCATTCTGACCGTTTCCCCCCTGCTTCAGGCAGGCCTGATCGATCCCGGAAGCGTTATCATTGACGCGAAGAGCGGAACTTCCGGCGCAGGCAGAGGGGCGAAGGTGGATAACCTGTTCTGTGAAGTGAATGAGAACATAAAAGCGTATGGTGTGGCGAGCCACAGGCATACGCCGGAGATAGAAGAGCAGCTCTCCTATGCGGCAGGGGAGGAAGTCCTTTTGAACTTCACGCCCCACCTGGTGCCTATGAACAGAGGGATTCTGATTACGGCCTACGCTTCTCTTAAGAAGAAGGATGGAGCGCTTCCGTCATCGGATGAGGTGAGGGCCGCATATGAGACCTGTTATAAGGAAGAAACTTTCGTTCGCGTGCTAGAACCGGGCGTTTGTCCGGAAACCAAGTGGGTGGAAGGAAGCAATTATGTGGATGTGAACTTTAAAATAGACGAGCGGACCGGCCGCGTGATCATGATGGGCGCCATGGATAATCTGGTGAAGGGCGCGGCGGGCCAGGCGGTGCAGAATATGAACTTGATGTTCGGCCTGCCGGAGAACATGGGCCTGCAGCTCGTCCCCATGTTCCCATAAAAATAAGGAAGCGGAGAGCGAAATATGTGGGAATATCGGAAACTGGAGGAAGCACAGATCTGCCGGGAGCTGTTCGGGCATTTTGAGCGCAGGCAGGAGGTAAACCGGGTGCTGCGCAGACAGGATGGAGAATGGGTCGTGCGGGAAGAGCCTTTTATAGATCAGTGGAGCGAGGAAGATTACGGAACGCTGGTGGGGTGCCTTAAGAATACGATCCGTACCGGCGGCTATGTCTGCGGCGCTTTTGAAGAAGGCGTGCTCAAAGGTTTTGTATCGGTGGAAAGCGATTTTTTCGGAAGCGAGGGACAATACCTGGATCTTACGAGCCTGCACGTCTCAGCGGATCGCAGGAAGAAAGGAAAGGGCCGGATCCTCTTCCTGCTTGCGGCAGGCTGGGCGAAGGAGAGGGGAGCGAAGAAACTCTATATCTCATCCCATTCCGCGGTGGAGACGCAGGCATTTTACTGCCGGTTGGGGTGCCTGGATGCGGAGGAAACCAAAAGGGAGCATGTGGAAGCGGAGCCCTGTGACAGACAGCTGGAATATGTGCTTTGAGCGGTATGGAGAAAAACGAAGGCGGGTATGAGAGGATGGAACAGACGAGAGTGATGCATGAATTCGCGCCGGTATACGACTGCCGTTCCAGGATCCTGATTCTGGGGACGTTCCCGTCGGTGCGATCCAGACAGCAGAAATTTTACTATGGGCATCCTCGCAACCGGTTCTGGCAGGTGATCGCGGAATTGACCGGAAGCGG
>USKC01000383.1 GCA_900555195.1 uncultured Lachnospiraceae bacterium | reverse complement strand
ACAATTTCACGATCACTTCTTCCACGGCCTATGACCAGAAGTGGATCTACGGCCGGAATATCTATGAGAACATAAATGTTTTGGTGGACACCATTTTTGCCAACTATCTGTCACGGCCCGGCGTCCGGCAGCCTATCCTGACCAGTTACTGCGACGGGAAGCGGGTCACCTGCCAGGGATTAAGCCAGTGGGGCTCCAAATTTATGGGCGATGAAGGATATAGGGCGATTGACATCATCCACTATTATTATGGAAACGACATGTATATCAACACGGCCGATGCCATAAGCGGAATCCCCTCTTCCTGGCCTGGATATGACCTCACAATCGGATCCTCCGGCCAAAAGGTCTATCAGATGCAGGAGCAGCTGAACCGGATCCGCCAGAACTATCCGGCCCTTCCCTATGTGAATGCTGACGGCATCTACGGCCAGCAGACAGCCAATGCGGTTCGTGAATTCCAGCGGGTCTTTGATCTGCCCGTCACCGGCGTGGTGGATTATCCCACCTGGTATGAGATCTCCCGCATCTATGTGGGCGTCTCAAGAATCGCGGAACCGGACTGATGCCTGCCACGAATCAAACAACGCCCTGCTGTCTGGCCAGATCATTCTGGCCTGACAACAGGGCGCTGTTTTTATTCCAGTTCAAAGCTTCTCATCGCAAGAATGGTTTCTGAAATCAGATCATCCAGGCTCCAGCCGAGCATATCGGCCCCCTGCTGGATCACATCCCTGGAACAGCCTGCGGCAAACCGCTTATCCTTGAATTTCTTTTTCACGGATTTCAGTTCCAGATCCTGCACGCTCTTTGACGGGCGGACAAGGGCCGCGGCCCAGATCAGTCCGGTGAGTTCATCCACCGCAAACAGAACCTTCTCCATCTCCTTTTCCGGCTTCACATCCACAGTGAGGCCGTAGCCATGGCTGGCAGTGGCATGGATGAGCGATTCATCCAGCCCCTCTTCGCGCATAATCTCCTGCGACTTTATGCAGTGTTCCTCCGGAAACTGTTCAAAATCAAGGTCATGAAGCAGTCCCACAATTCCCCAGAACGCCTCTTCCTCTCCATATCCCAGCTTTTTGGCAAAATACCGCATGACGCCTTCCACCGTTCTGGCATGCTGCAGATGAAATTCGTCCTTATTATATCTGGTGAGCAGTTCCCATGCTTCTTCGCGTGTAGGTATCTTTCCCATTTCCGTCCTCCAATCTGCGTATAGCCCCTTATTTGGTCAGGGCCACCATAATCTCATTGGAACGCGTCACAAATCTCGTCATTGCTTCCGCATCCAGCGGGCCGTTCTGCAGCTTTGCGAGATCATAAAGCTGTTCACAGATCATTGTCTCATTGGCATTGTCCTTATCATCCTTATGGGCAATGACATATTCTACCAGAGGATGGTTGGCATTGAGAACCAAAGTCTCCCCTTCTGAACCGAACGCGCCCATATCCATGCCGTTCATCGCGTACATCTTCATCATATCCTGCATTCTTCTGCTCTCCTCAGAGATGGTCAGGACAGAGGATACCTTTTTATTCTTCAGCTTCTCAATTTTCACGTTCAGCTTGTCATTCTTCAGCGCTTTACGGACGATCTTCTGAACCTCTTCCGCCTGTGCATCCAACTCTTCCTGCGCTTTCTTGGATGTTTTTGCTTTGAAGGTATCCGTCAAATCCGCATCGATCCTGCGGAATTTCACGCCTTCATTCTTCATTTCCAGCTGATTGATGAAAGGCTGATCAATCTGATCCGGCAGAACCACCGCATCCATCTTGGCCTGCTTGAACATGTTCACATACTGGCTCTGCTGTTTCAGATCCGTTGCATAATAAATGATCTTTTCCTTCTTCTCTTCTTCTTTTTCTTCTTCGGTTTCCTCAGAAGCGTCCTCAACCACTTCTGCTTCCACCTTTTCACCGTTTTCATCGGTAGCCTTTTCTTCCTGTTCGTCCGGATCCGTCTTCTTCACTTCCAGGCAATCAGGCAGGGTCATATATTTGCCGTCCAGGTTCTTGAAGAGGATGTAGTCCGTCATCTTCTCACAGAACTTGTCGTCTTTCAGGCAGCCGTATTTTACGAAGGGGCTGATATCATCCCAGTATTTCTCATACTCTTCTCTCTGGGTTTTGCACAGGCCGGACAGCTTATCCGCCACCTTCTTGGTGATGTAATCGGAAATCTTCTTCACGAAGCCATCGTTCTGCAGCGCGCTTCTGGATACGTTCAGCGGCAGATCCGGGCAGTCAATCACGCCCTTCAGAAGCATCAGGAACTCCGGAATGACTTCTTTGATATTATCCGCGATGAATACCTGGCTGTTATACAGCTTGATGGTTCCCTCGATTGATTCATATTCCATATTGATCTTCGGGAAATACAGGATCCCCTTCAGGTTAAACGGATAATCCATGTTCAGGTGGATCCAGAAAAGAGGCTCCTTATAATCATGGAACACCTTGCGGTAAAAATCAATATATTCTTCCTTCGTGCATTCGCTGGGATTCTTGGTCCACAGAGGATGGATATCATTCATCAGAACAGGGCGCTTTCTGATTTTCAGCCTTACAGGCTCTTCCTTTTCTTCCCCGTCCTTCTTCTCTTCGTCCTTTTTCTCCGGCTGGATGGTCTCCAGAACCTCATCCGTATCCAGCTTTTCCGATTCGTCGATGGTCTGCGTCTCCGGCGTGTTCTCCCTGGACAGCCAGATTTCTACAGGCATGAAGGAACAATATTTCTGAATCACCTCTTCCGCCTTATATTCGTTGCAGAACTGCAGGCAGTCTTCATTCAGATACAGGGTAATCTGCGTGCCCACCTTATCCCAGGTGCCGTCACCCATCTCAAATTCCGTGCCGCCGTCACATTCCCAATGTACCGGGACAGCGCCTTCCTTATAAGAAAGGGTATCAATATGCACTTCATCCGCCACCATGA
>USKC01000382.1 GCA_900555195.1 uncultured Lachnospiraceae bacterium | reverse complement strand
ATATCCGGAGGATATGCTATAATAGAGGAACAAAGGAGGGCGCAACATGAAGGCGACGGCGATTTATTTTTCTCCCACTGGAAATACGAAAAAGACGGCAGAGGCGATGGCAGCTGCGGTGGATCCGGCTTACGAGAGGATGGATCTGACGCTTCCAGCAGAAAACGATGGCCTGATAGAGGAAAGAAAGCGTATATTTGGAAAAGAAGAACTGGTGATCTTAGGAATGCCGGTTTATGGCGGGAGGATCCCGCCTTTGGCAGTGGAGAGGCTGACCGGACTGAAAGGAGAGGGCACGCCCTGCGTGCTGGTGGCATGCTATGGAAACAGGCACTATGATGACGCTCTGGTGGAGATGGAAGATATCATGAAGGAAAAAGGCTTTGTGGTGCGTGCAGCGGCGGCCGTGGTGGGCCGTCACACATACGGAGCGATTCAAACGGATAGACCGGATGCGGAAGATTTGGAAGAAGATACGTCGTTTATGCGGAATGTTTTGGAACGGATAGAACGGAATGCACCACTTCCAACGCTGCCGGGAAGCAGGACATATCAGAAAGAGAGCATGAAGAACGGGCATTTTCAGCCGTCTGTTGCGAAAGGATGCATAGAATGCGGGCGTTGCAGGAAGGAATGTCCTGCGGGAGCGATTGATGAGCAGTTTCAAGTGGACGAAAAACGGTGCATTTCCTGTTTCCGCTGCGTGAGAAATTGTCCGACAGGCGCCATGCGCATGCAGACGCAGGAATATGAGCAGTTTGCAGAAGAGTTTACCCGGAAGCTGGCTGCAAGGCGGGAGAATGAATACTTCTTTTAAATACCTTGGATGAGGAAAAAGGCGGATAAGGGAGGTGGCAAGCATGGCTATATGGAATAGGCCGAAGAAGCGGGGAAAACTGATCTATGAATATATTTTGCTGATGATGGCAGTGGGCGTCATCATTCTGCTCTCCTTTTTGGCTACGGCATATATTGCCAATGAATCTGCGATGGAACAGTCCCGTCAGTCAGTGGAGGTTATCTTCCAGCAAGCAGAGGATGGGGTGAAGATCTTTGAAGAGGATGTGAGTAATCTTTACATAAATGTGGTAAATAACGCATCCACAGCATCGTTTTTTCGGGCGGAGAATCTATCCGGAAGATGGGACAGGCTTTCCGAATTTCACCAGGTGGTTGGGAACAATATGCGCATTAATCAGAGCCTAAAGAACATCCAGCTGTATGATAAGGAAGGTTGATCGCATCCAGGGGAGAGATTTTCTTCCCCAAACTGGTGAATACGCTGGGTATTAACCTGATCGGAAATGTTATTAATATATTGGCGGCCATTTTCTTTGCGCTGCTGATTAATGAGATTGCGAATCAGCGCTTTAAAGGAATTGTTCAGACGATTACCTATATGCCTCACTTTGTTTCCTGGGTTGTGTTCGGTGGTATTGTGATGACGCTTCTGTCAGGTGACGGCGGCGTGATTGCGTATTTCATCCTTTTCAACGCTATGCACATATACAATACCTTCTGGGTATATATTCTCCCCTGCCTGTTCGGCGGCTTCTATAATGTAATTATATTCAACACCAACTTTAAGGCGATCCCGGAATCCCTGTTTGAATCCGCGAAAATGGATGGCGCCAGCGAATACAGGATCTTTTTCAAGATCGTGATCCCTCTGTCCAAACCGGTTATCAGCGCGCTGGGAATTTTCACTGCTGTGGCTATTTGGAATGATTATACGCAGACGCTGTATTATACCAAATCCACGGAACTACAGACGCTGTCCTACTATACGCTATCCATTACTAAGTCCAGCGAATCCGCGGCCAAGCTGGGAAGCACGGTGGGAACGGCTGCATCTTCTGTGCTCACGGCCATGTCCTCTTCCGCGACCAATTATAAGACCATTGAACTGGCCTGTATGGTGCTGTCTGCAATCCCGCTGATCGTTATGTATCCGTTCGCACAGAAGTTCTTTGAAAAAGGCGTTATGGTTGGATCCGTGAAAGGATAAACGGCAGTCCGGGCTTGCCTGGACTGTTACAAGGATAAGGAGGTTCCAAATGAATCAAGAAAAAGAATGCCTGCAGAAGAGAGAAATCTTCCTTCCGTCTCCCCTGTTTCGGGATCCGATCTATGACTGTCCCACCGATCCTACGGTGATATGGAACGAGGAAGAGAAAGAATGGGTTTTGTTTTATACCCAAAGAAGGGCATCCGATGAAGGGGAAGGTGTTTCCTGGGTGCACGGTACCCGCATCGGTGTGGCCACGAGCCGGGACGGAGCCAAATGGCTGTACAGAGGCACTCTTCCTGGCCTGGATATTGAGAGAGGGCATAATACCTTCTGGGCTCCGGAGATCATTCGGGCCGAAGGGACATATCATATGTATGTATCCTATATCACAGGGATCCCTACGGACTGGGATTATCCCAGATGGATGCTGCACTATACATCCGGCAATCTATGGGACTGGGAATTCCAGGGCAGAGTGGATCTGGGTTCGGAACGGGTGATTGATGCCTGCGTGTATGAGACGGCGCCTGGCCTCTATAAAATGTGGTATAAGGATGAAGCCAACGGCAGCAGAACTTATGCGGCCATCAGCCGTGATCTATACAGCTGGAAGGTACTGGGGCCGGAGATCACCGACTGTGCGCAGGAAGGTTCCAACGTGTTTGAACTGGACGGCTGCCTTGTCTGTGACAGGAATGAACAGGTAAAGTGGACGGTAGAGGATGAGACGGTGTAACTGGCTCATCCTTTTATGGTGGAAAAAGCATATATGAAAATTGTAAAAATATCGTTACTACTCAGCCCTCCGCATATGCCGTCCCGTCGTCCTCGTTCGTGATACCTGGTTTCCCAGGCACGGGCATCAGGCTTTTGCGGCGCGGGGGTTAGCTGCATTCTTTTTCCGTAAACCGCTTTAAAAATTGGCTGTTTCTAA
>USKC01000381.1 GCA_900555195.1 uncultured Lachnospiraceae bacterium | reverse complement strand
TAGATATATTCCCCTTCCCGCCCGGAGTCCGTACACACATAGATCCGCGTCACATCCTTCCTGTTAAGAAGGCCGCTCACCGTGTCGAACTGCTTCTTCACGCCGGGGATCACTTCGTACTTATATTCCTCCGGAAGGAAGGGCAAGGTCTGCAGCGACCATCGCTTCAGCTGCGGATCGTATGCCTCCGGATAGCTCATCGTGATCAGATGGCCCACACACCAGGTCACAATCGCTTCATCCGATTCCATGTAGCCGTCCCGGTTGGCCATATTGTATTTCAGCGCCCGGGCGAATTCCCGGGCGACGCTGGGTTTCTCAGCGATATATAAATCTTTGCCCAAATCTTACCTCTTTACAGGTTTTCCTTCCTGGCGATATAGCCCTGCGCCTTGAGAAGCTCTGCACACAGGATGGCGCCGCCTGCCGCTCCGCGCACCGTATTGTGAGAAAGTCCGATGAACTTCCAGTCGTACACCGTATCTTCCCGAAGTCTTCCCACAGATATGCCCATGCCGTTCTCATAGTTCACATCCAGGGCTACCTGGGGTCTGTTATCCTCTTCCAGATACTGAATGAACTGCTTCGGCGCGCTGGGAAGACCCAGTTCCTGAGGCGCCCCGCGGAAAGCTACAAGCTTCTCGATCAGCTGTTCCTTGGTGGGCTTCTTTGCGAATTTCACGAATACGGCAGCCGTATGTCCATTCAGGACAGGCACGCGCACACACTGACAGGTAATCACAGGGGATGTGGCGGGAACGATCACGCCGTCCTCGATCTTACCCCAGATGCGCAGCGGTTCCTTTTCGCTCTTTTCCTCTTCTCCGCCGATATAGGGGATGATATTGCCAACCATTTCCGGCCAGTCCTGGAAGGTTTTCCCAGCTCCGGAGATCGCCTGATAGGTAGTCGCCACCACTTCTGTGGGTTCAAATTCCTTCCACGCAGTCAGAACGGGCGCATAGCTCTGAATGGAGCAGTTGGGCTTTACGGCCACAAATCCGCGCTTGGTGCCAAGGCGCTTTCTCTGGAAATCGATGACCTGCATGTGCTCCGGATTGATCTCAGGCACCACCATGGGCACATCCGGTGTCCAGCGATGTGCGCTGTTGTTGGAAACAACAGGGGTTTCCGTCTTGGCATAGGCTTCTTCGATCTTCTTAATCTCGTCCTTGGTCATATCCACGGCGCTGAATACGAAGTCCACGCCGGAAGCCACCTTTTCCACCTCGTTTACATTCATGACCACCAGCTTCTTCACCGCTTCCGGCATGGGCGTATCCATTTTCCATCTGCCGCCCACTGCCTCTTCATAGGTCTTGCCCGCTGATCTGGGGCTCGCCGCGATTGAGGTCACTTCAAACCAGGGATGATTCTCCAAAAGCGCGATAAAGCGCTGTCCCACCATGCCTGTGCCGCCTAAGATACCAACTTTCAACTTCTCTTCCATTTCATCCTCCGTTCTGCTTCTATGCGCTATTGTGATTTTATCCCAAATCGGACCTTTGTTGGCCCGTCATACGGATGGCTTCTTCATTCCTCAGGGACAAGTTCTCCCTCTTTTTCCAGATACGCTTTGTTGATGGCGATAACCGTCTGCATCGCCTCCATCCCCGGCGCTCCTATGGTAAGGCGCCTTTCCACACAGGTTTTCAGGGAAACCGCCTCATAGATATCTTCCTCGAATACAGGGCTGATCTTTTTGAATTCCTCCATGCTTAAGGCATCGATGGCAACGCCTTTTTCCAGGCAATAGAGAACCAGACGCCCGATGATGCCATGGGCATCCCGGAAGGGAACTCCCTTGCCAACCAGATAGTCCGCCGCGTCCGTCGCGTTGGTGAAGCCGTGCGCCGCGCTTTCCTCCATCGCCTGCTTGTTGAAGCGCATGGTGGCAACCATTCCATTGAACAGGGTAAGGCAGTCCTTTACCGTATCGATGGCATCGAATGCCATCTCCTTATCCTCCTGCATATCCTTATTATATGCAAGGGGAATTCCCTTCATGGTGGTAAGCAGCCCCATCAGCGCGCCGTAAACACGTCCGGTCTTTCCTCTTGTCAACTCAGCGATGTCCGGGTTCTTCTTCTGCGGCATGATGCTGCTCCCCGTAGAATAAGCGTCGTCTATCTCAACGAAATGATATTCATTGGAATTCCAGGTGATGACTTCTTCCGAAAAACGGCTCAAATGCATCATAATGATGGACAAGGCAGAAAGCAGTTCAATCACATAGTCCCGGTCGGAGACAGAATCCATGCTGTTCAGGGTAGGCCCGGTAAATCCGAGCAGGGAAGCGGTATACTCCCTGTCAAGCGGATATGTGGTTCCTGCCAGGGCTCCGGCGCCCAGCGGGCAGACATTCATTCGCCGGAAAATATCCCGCATCCGCTGCCTATCCCTTTTAAACATCTCAAAATAGGCCCCCAGATGGTGGGCCAGGGGGATCGGCTGTGCTTTCTGCATATGCGTAAAGCCCGGCATATAAGTATCCAAATGCGCTTCCATCAAACCAAGCAGCGTCCCGAGCAGCTCCTTCAGCCTTCCGTCGATCTCACAGATCTCCTGTCTCACATACAGCTTCATATCCAGCGCCACCTGATCGTTCCGGCTTCTCCCGGTATGCAGCTTCTTGCCTGCATCCCCGATGCGCTCGATCAGATTGGCTTCCACAAAACTGTGCACGTCCTCATATTCATCCGTGATCTCCAGCTTTCCTTCCTTCACATCTTCCCGAATTCCGGACAGCCCTGCAAGGATCGCATCCTTCTCATCCTTGGTGATGATTTCCTGTCTTTCCAGCATCGTAGCGTGCGCGATGCTTCCTTCAATATCCTGTTCCAGCAAGCGTCTGTCAAAGTGGATCGACGCGTTGAACTGATATGCCAGCCGATCCGTCTCTTTGGTAAAACGTCCGCCCCACAGCTGTGCCATAGATTCCCTCCATTCCTCCGGCAGCCCGGCCAGACC
>USKC01000380.1 GCA_900555195.1 uncultured Lachnospiraceae bacterium | reverse complement strand
CGGAGTTTAGCCGCCATGCGGGAGAACTTCCCCGTGCAGGCGCTTGGAAACAGCCGATTTTTGAAGCGGTTTGCGGGAAAAGAAAGCCAACGGGGCTGGCAGAATCCTTCCATGCACAGGACGGGCATAGGAGAACTGCGGGCCAACCCGGATGGGAAGGAGACGGCGGCCCGGATGGAGGGATGCGGGGGGAGGGCGCAGGAATCAGACGGTTGTCCCGCTCTGTACGCTTCTTGAAGGGAAAAGAGAGAAAAGATAGGGAGAAGAATGCTTGCAAGTCTTTTCGTAAAACGGTATGCTGAATTTAATAGGAATGGATTCTTGTGAGCAGGGGAATGGAGGTTATTATGAAACGATGTCGAATTACGGTGATGCGTAAGGCCAGCTATCCGGATTTATCGGAACGGTATGAGAATCCTATGGAGCAGCCCTGTGATATGGAGGAAGGGCAGGTTTTCATTTCGGAAGGGGGAAAGAAACCGGAAGGGCTGTGCGGCAGCGCCTGGGAGAGCATGTCCGCCTTTGTGATGGCTCTGGCTTATGGAGCGGAGGGGCTGTATGAAGGATGGATGAAAAATCCGCGTTCCGTCATGATTTCCTGCAATGATGGGTTTCGGCCGGTGAGTTTTTTGATCGAAGTGATAGAGGAATAAGAGGGGTGCGCCATAGCGCGCAGATGGGAGCAAACATGGAAAGGGAGATTCAAATGGAGCAGCTGCTCGGTCAGTGGAATCTTGCGGGCAGGCGGGTGAAACAGATCTATCGGACGGCCTGGGAGGTTGGCGATTCTCATATTGTCAAGGCGTATCAGGACAGGGAGCAGATGATAAGAAGCAATGCCGTACAGGAAGCGCTTTTTTCGCTTGCGCTTCCTGTGGCAAAGATCATACCGATATGCGGTGGGGAGAAGTTCGCTGCGCATGAAGGAATATACTTCGTATGTCAGGAAAAGCTGCCCAGTTCCCCCGGCACGGATATTCGAGACGCAGCAGTGGCGAGGCAGATGGGGAAAGCGATCGGGCAGCTGCATGCGGGCCTGGAGAAGTGCGGGAAAGAGATTCCTTTTTGGGATAACAGCCTGTTGGGCTTGTTGGTGAAAAGAGGGGATTCTGAGAATGCTTTATCGGAGGCGAATTCCTCTGATGCCTCCTCTCCTGATGGGAACCTTCCTTTGAGCAAACAGGAGTGGTTCGGTATTATGGAAGAAGTGATAGGGGGATACGAGGAGGTCAGTTTGCTGTCTGCTTTGGAAAAAAAGGCCGCCTTTTGCGTGATGGAAGGGATTGAACTGCTGATGACGGCATATTATATCGGGATCGGGCAGAGAGGGGATGCCAAAGAGGCCAAGCGGATCTATGACAGCATCCGTGAATGGAAACTGGAGAGATGAATTGCTGCAACGGAAAGAGGGAGGGAGAGGAAGGCATGCATGTTTTTATCGAAGGGCTGCAGGGGAGCGGAAAATCCACTCTCCTGCAGCGGTTTGCAGAAAGATATCCGCATTTTCATCCTTATAGGGAAGGGGACTATTGCCCTGTGGAGCTGGCATGGTGTTCCTATATGGATCAGGAAGCCTATGAAGCGGTACTTGCGCGGTATCCGTCCCTGGAAGAGGAGATCCGGCGCTGGACTGTGCGGGAGGAAGGGCGGTTCATCGTGCAGTATACGCGGATTCTCACGGATACACCCGGATTTCATAAGGATATGGAGCAATATGAAATTTATAACGGAAGAGTGGATGGAAAAACGTTCCAAACCATCATTCTGCAGCGCTATGAGCAGCTTGCGGCTTTGGAACCGGGGGAGGGAAATCTCTATGAATGCGCATTTTTTCAGAATATTATGGAAGAATTCCTGCTGTATCAGCAGTTAGGGGAAGAAGAAATTTTGGATTTTTATAAGCGGCTGTATGCTGTTGTGGAGAAAAAGCGTTTCTGTCTGTACTATCTCTATGAAGAGGAACCGGAAGCCTGTGTGGAGCAGATCTGCCGGGAGCGCTCTGACGAAGAGGGAAATCAGCTTTGGTATCTGCTGATGATGGAATATCTGAAGAATTCACCCTATGGAAAAGCGCACCGGGTTCAAGGGTTTGCCGACTTGCTCCTTCACCTGGAGAACAGACAGAAGCTGGAGATGCGGGTGATACGGGAGATCCTGGGAAACTCAGTCCGGATTCTGCCGGCTAAACGATATGCAGACTCTGATCTGACGCTTCCAGGATGATGCAGGGAGGAAAAGCGGAAGATTTACATCCATATCTGAGTTAGTCTGAGGCGCCGGAAACGGATTCCAGGAGCCGGCGCACCAGCTGCCCCAGATTCTTTTTTCCGGTGAGGCTGAAGAAGGCCTCCCCATCGTTGGAAACAAAATCACGCTGCCAAAGTGCGCCGAAGATGGAGGCAGAATCCCTGCCCTGTATGTGCAGGTTGGAAAATGCAGGCAGCTCCGGTATTGTGTGCCATGGATAGTGGTTCCTCCTTTCGGCAGGGGATGCAGTTGGTATGCTGGGAACGTGCAGCGGTTCAGGCAGACTGCGATTTCCCTGCGAAGACCGTGTGAAAGCGGGCTGGCAGCAAGCGGTCAGTCCAGTCCATCGCGAAGCGACCGGGCTGATGGGAGCATAACGAACAAGTTCGGACCAAACCGTTACGAATCTTCTCCGCTCAACCCAGTTTTTTGCATGAAAATTTCTATTGTTCCGGCCTCGATTGCGAGCCGCAGCCAATTCTCCAGCAGGGCGGAATCCGTTTCTGAACAAATACGTCTCCGCAGCCTTTCGGGCACGCTCCCCTTCATCTCCAGCGCCAGAAGCACTGACTCCGCCTTTGCTTCCGCTTTTCCCTGGACAAGTCCCTGCTCTATTCCCTGGGCGATTCCTTCTTCCATTCCGCTTTGGAATTCCGCCCGTCTCAGCTTTTTCAATTCCTCTTCTTCGTTGTATTCAAATATCGACACAGCGATCACCTCCGCTCTCT
>USKC01000379.1 GCA_900555195.1 uncultured Lachnospiraceae bacterium | reverse complement strand
AGATTGGTGGTGTTGCCGTTGATGACGCGGCGCAGGCGAACCTGCGTATCTCCGTCCGGGTTAAAAAGGGGTCTTTTCTTTAAATCCTGCATTGCTTTTTCCTTTCCTGTGAAGGGAAGAGAACCCTCTGTCTGGCATTCCTTCCCCCAAATCATTCGCTCATCCCGTCTGCGGCATCCGTCCCGGCGTCCGGATGAGGCCGGGACATGCGCCATCTTCAGGAGGAGCAGCTTTCACATTCCTCGATTTCCAGGGATTTGCTGCGCACATAATAGATGGTCTTTACGCCGCATTCCCAGGCCTCCAGATAGAGGGAGAGAACCTGCCTGAGCGTGTAGTCATTGGTGATATAGAGGTTCATGCTCTGAGCCTGGTCGATGTGCCTCTGGCGGATGCCGCAGGCGCGCACACTCATATGCTGATCGATCAGGTGGGCATTTTTATAATACCAGTAGGTATGCATAGACAGCTCCGGAGCCACTCGGGGGAGCATGAAGCCCTTTTTCTCCTCCAGGAAGAAACGCTTCATGACCGGATCCAGCCCGGCTGTGGTGCCGGAAAGGATACTGGTGCTGCTGGTGGGAGCAACAGCCAGCAGATAGGCATTGCGCATGCCCTGGCGGGCTACTTTTTCCCGAAGGGCATTCCAGGCCTCGCCTTCATAATGGCGCTTATCAAAGTAAGCCCCGGTCTGCCAGTCGCTGCCCTCGAAGAGAGAGTAGGCTCCCTTCTCGGCGGCCAGATCGCTGCTGGCCGAGATGGCCGCCCGGTTGATGCGCTCGAACACATCATCCACAAAGGCCAGATGTTCTTCACTCTCCCAGGGAATCTGCCGCTTGGCCAGCATGTGATGATAGCCGCTAACGCCCAGGCCGATGCCGCGGTAGCGCTGATTGGTGAGCTTGGCATAGGGCAGGGCGTAGAAATTCAGGTCGATCACGTTGTCCAGGGCGCGCACAGCGGTGGCCACCACCTGGCTTAGGGCAGCATCATCCTCCACAGGGAGATTGCCCAAAGAAAGGCTGGCCAGATTGCATACCACAAAATCGCCGGGCCGGGTGGTGGTGACCACGATGGGCTCTCCATCCGCAGTCTTTAATTCTGTGGATACGGTTTCAATGGCCGACATGTTCTGGGCGATTTCCGTACACAGGTTAGAACAGTAGATCATGCCGGCATGTCCGTTCGGATTGGCCCGATTGACCGTATCCCTGTTGAAGACAAAGGGCGTTCCGGTCTCTACGGCGGACTTTAACAGGAGCCGCACGATCTCTTTGATCGATACGGTGCGCTTCTCGATGCGCGCATCCTGCACACAGTCCAGGTAACGGCGTTCCCATTCCTCCCCATAGGAATCCTCCAGGGCATACCCCTTAACGGTGAGGATTTCGTGCGGGCACATCAGATGCCATTCCTGATTCAGGTCTGCTTTGGCCATCCGCCAGAACAGATCGGGAAAGCAGACGGCGGGGAAGATATCATGGGCCTTCAGCCGTTCATCTCCATTGTTGGTGCGCAGCTGGAGAAATTCCGGCAGATCTCTGTGCCAGACATCTAAGTAGACGGCCGCGGCACCCTGCCGCATGCCCAGCTGATCCACAGCAACCGCTGTATCATTGACCAGACGGATCCAGCGGATGACGCCTCCTGCTGCTCCCGAAAAGCCGCGGATGGTGCTTCCCATGGCGCGGACCTTGCCGAAGTACAGTCCCATCCCTCCGCCGTATTTGCTGGTCTGGGCGAAGTTGTCCACGCTGCGGTAGATGCCTTCCAGGCTGTCGGGCACGGTATCGATGAAACAGCTGGAGAGCTGATGATGGGGCTTTCTGGCGTTGGAAAGCGTGGGCGTGGCCATGGTCAGTTCCATACGGCTTAAGCAGTCGTAGAACCGACGGACCCAGCCCATCCGTTCCGCCTCCTTTTCCTTCATCGCCAGATGCAGGCTGATGCCAAGAAACATCTCCTGCGGCGTTTCCACAGGAATATGATCCAGCGTCTGAATGCAGTAACGCTTCAGAAGGAGATCCAGCCCGGCGAAAGTGAAAAGCGCATCCCTTTCCTCATCCATGTAGGAGGCCGCTTCATCCAGTTCCTCTCTGCTGTAGCTTTCCAGGATATAGGAACCGTACAGGCCTTTTTGCGTCAGATAGCAGACCTTCTCATAGAAGCTGCGGATCCCTTCCCGCTCCATATGTCCATCCAAAGACCGGCGGAAGCGATAGTTTAAGAGCCTGGCGGCAATGAATTCCCAGCGCGGCGCTTCCTGGGTGGTCAGTTCCACCGCCGCTTTCACCAGAGCGGACAGACGTTCCTCTTCCGACATGCCGGGTTTCTGAAAAGCGCTGTACTTGGCGGCCAGATGAAGAACGGAATATTCTTCTTCGGGGAAATCCGCCTGAATCCGTTTCAGAAGCTGGACAAAGCCGGGATCGCAGACCGCCTGCTCCAGGCCTTTTCGCGCTTCGCGCAGGGTGGAACGCTTCTGGCGGTATAGGATATAATTTTTGGCCTCCGCGAAAAAGCCCTGCTCCATCAAGGTCTGTTCCACCAGATCCTGTATGGCCTCCACGCTGGAAGCGCCGGTGGCGGACAGCTTTTCTTCCACGGACTCCAACAGGAAAGACATGACGGAGGGCGCCGGATTGCTGCCGGTGCTCTCAAAGGCTTTGCGCATGGCTGTGACGATTTTCTGGCCGTCATAGGCTTCCTGGCGGCCGTCGCGTTTGATGATATTCATAAATGGTAGGCTCCTTTCCAGCCTTTTGCGGGACATTTTTAGTGTGAGCAAATCAATCCAATTATATCCTAACTTAGGGGGGAGAAGCAAGGGCGGGATGCTTCCAGGCGCTGCCCGGCCTGTGGCTGCCTGGCTCTCCGTCTCCGCACAGGGTTCCTGCCCTTTCCGAATGGACGCTTCCGCTCCGCTAAAAACGTAGCGGCACATAACGGGCCAAAGGCCGGGCAGCGCCTGGAAGCA
>USKC01000378.1 GCA_900555195.1 uncultured Lachnospiraceae bacterium | reverse complement strand
GATCTGGAGATGGAAGCGATGTATGTCTGCAACTGCGGGATGAGCTGCCAGGCGCGGCATGGCGGAGGCTTTGCGGAAGAGGTGACCAGAGAGTATCTGGAGGAAGCGCTTCATGCCCTGGAATACGCGCTTGGGGGAGAAGAAACCCCATATGGCAGCCTGCGGGCGCAGAACGGGCACAGAGAACCGTTCCGGCTTAAATATGTGGAGATCGGGAACGAAAACTGGGGCCCGGAATATCATGAGCGTTACGCGCTGTTATACCGGACATTGAAAGCGGCCTTCCCCCAGGTGATCTATCTTTCCAACGGCCATACGGAGAGGGAAGGGCTTCCAACGGACTACGCGGATGAGCACTATTATGACGCGCCGGAATTCTTCCTGGAAAACGGAGGAATGTTCGACGGCTATGACAGAAAAGGGCCGAAGATTTTCCTGGGGGAATACGCGGTAAACGGCGGGAATACGATCGCTTCCATGGAGTGCGCCCTGGCGGAAGCGGCGTTCCTTCTTGGAGTAGAAAGAAATCAGGATATCGTCCGGCTGACCGCCTATGCCCCGTTGTTTCAGAACGCGGATTACACGGCCTGGAAGCCGAACATGATCGTTTTTGACAACCATCAGGTCTACGGCATTCCCAGCTATCATGCGGTGTCCCTTCTTGGAAAATACAGGGGAAAAGAAGTGGTGGAGATTAAATGCGAATGCGAAGAAAGGCCTCCGGTTTACAGGGGGCTTCCGGGATTGCTGTGCGAGAAGGAAGGGCTTTTGTTCAAAAATGTCAGAATAAACGGCGTTCCGGCGGAGGTTTCCAGATGCGTATACGGCAAGGTGATCCCGGAGGGGGAGGCGTTCTGCATGCTTCACGGCGGGCAGAAGCATCATTTTACCGGGAAAAGTAAGGAATGGAACGAGGCCTTTGAGACGTTTATCGAAGGTGGGGACAGCCGGGCCAATCCTCTCATGTGGGCGGTATTCGGGACAGAGGAACTGGAAGAATATACCTTTGAGATCGACATCAAAGCGGAGGCAGACAATCCGTTTACTTTATCCGTATGGAATCATCGCCCTATGACGGATGCCGGCTGCAACGAACCGAAGGATATGGAATGGACGCTAAGAAGCGTCAGAAATCAGGTCTGGAGAATAGAGGACGGGAAAAGCGCCGTCAGAGTTGCGCGTCTTTTCGGGCCGCCGCTGTCGGAAGAGGAGAAGAAGCCGGTGGAGATTCCTTACGGAGAATACAATCATTATAAAATTGTATGCGGCGCCTATGGATACAGCTGTTATCTTAACGGCCAAGAAATTCATCAAAAGCGCCATGCGCTGCATCCGCTTCTTCATACGGCGGCCAGCCAGGATGAGGATCGGATTTATCTGAAGGTGGTAAATGTGGGCGGAAAGGAAGAAAAAACGCAGATTTCGGTGGATCATCCGATGAAGGAAAGGGCTTATGCACAGGTGATTACCGCCGGGCCGCAGGAAACGAATTCTTTTGAAAGGAAGGAACAGGTTTCCGCGCGCTGCCATGAGATAGAAAGCGGGAGGGATTTCCTCTATTGCGTTCCGCCGTATTCTATAAATGTATTGGTGTTGGAGAAGGAAAAAGAAAATTAAAATGTGATACAGAAAAGGAAGGGGGATTTTATGTTAAGAAAGGTTCGCGTCAAAAATGGAATTCTGCAGGGACTGGTGGGAAAGGATCCGAGGATTACCGTATTCAGAGGCGTTCCCTATGCGAAGCCTCCGGTAGGAGAACTCCGCTGGAGGGCTCCCAGACCGGCGGAGGATTGGGAAGGAGTCAGAAAATGCTATGAGTACGGGGATATGCCCATGATGCGGATTCATCCCGGCACGGGGGACGACTTCTATACAAAGGAATTGCATCCTGTGGCGGCGGATTACGGGATGAGCGAGGACTGTCTTTATCTGAACATTTTTTCCCCGGCAGTATCGGAAGAGGAAAATCTGCCGGTATTCTGCTATATTCATGGCGGCGGGCTGCAGGACGGCTACAGCTATGAGGTGGAGTTTGATCCGGAAAGGGTGGCGCGCCGCGGCGTGATTGTGGTGATGATCGGCTACCGGCTGGGACTGTTCGGCTTTCTGGCCCATCCGGAGATCACGGCGCGCACGCCGAAGGAAGAGGTGATTTCCAATTTCGGATTTCAGGATCAGTCTCTGGCGCTCCATTGGGTACATGAAAATATCCGCGCTTTTGGAGGCAACCCGGATCGGATCGTGATCTGCGGGCAGAGCGCGGGCGCGGGCAGCGTACAGGCGCAGCTGTGCAGCCCTTATAACGAGGGAATCATTGCCGGGGCGATCTGCCAGTCCGGCGTTTCTATGGCATTTGGCGATGAAGAAGAGCCTTTCGGAGCGGCAATGCCGCTTGAGGAGGCGGAAGCGCAGGGGGAGGATTTTTTTAGAAAGGCCGGCATAGCGAATCTGGAACAGGCGCAGGAGATGGACGCGGCTGTATTGATGGAAAAGCTGCGGGAGCTTTCGCCCGATTGGAGGATCGGGTTCCGCCAATGCATCGACGGGAAATTTGTCAGGGAGTCCGTGTGGGATTCCTATTATAATGACAGGCTGCCGGATGTGCCGATGATCATCGGAGCGTGCTGGGGCGAGACGCAGAATGGGATGTTCGGCGGAAACGGCTTTACCCTGGAGGATTTTCGCCGCTGGGCGAAGGCCTTTGGGGATAAGGAAGAGGAATTTTTGGCAATTGCCGGGGTATCCTGCGAGGAAGAGGCGGCGGTTCTTGCCAAGACTGACGCGAAAAATATGCTCCTTAGCAACAGCAGGGGCTTCTGCGAACTGCGTTCCTCCATGGGGAAAAAGGTATACTATTATCTGTTCGACCATGATATTCCGGGGGATGATGCCGGTTCCTTCCATGGCTCCGACCTGTGGTTCATGTTTGATTCCCTGGGAAACAGCTGGAGGCCCTTTGAAGGGAAGCATTATGATTTGG
>USKC01000377.1 GCA_900555195.1 uncultured Lachnospiraceae bacterium | reverse complement strand
AAGATGTAAGAAAACCCAGTAAAATCGATGGGTTTGGCGATTTAACAATCGCCTAAAAAACAGATTTAGAAAGGAGAAGGTATGGAAAAAACAATCAGCTTTGACTTAACCGGCAAAGTCGCCATCGTCACCGGCGCATCCCGGGGACTGGGCATCGAACTTGCTACCTCTTTGGCAGAATACGGCGCGAATCTGGCGCTGATGGCTGGAAATGAAGAGAAAATGAAGAAAACCGCCGCTGCCATTGTGGAAAAGACCGGGGTAAAAGTCATCACCGTTAAGGTTGACATTTCCAATGAAGAGAGCGTCCAAAATGCCGTCGCCGCTGTAATGGATGAATACGGGAAAATCGATATCCTGGTAAATAATGCCGGCATCATCCGCTATGGCCGCCCGGAAGAAATCTCACACAAGGATTGGGCTGAATGCATCGACGTGGACGTGACCGGCACCTGGCTGATGAGTAAGGAAGTGGTAAACGCCTCCATGCTGAAAAACGGAGGGCGCATTGTCAACATCTGCTCCGTCAACAGCTTCAGTGCTTCTCCTGCAGCCGTCGTATATCATGTCGCCAAAGCGGCTGAGGCAGCGCTCACCAAATCCTGCGCCGCAGCATGGGCAGGCAACGGCATCTATGTCAATGGAATTGCCCCCGGAAATATGCAGAATGGGGAGATGGCGCCCGACACGCCTCCGGCAATTCTTGAGAATATCCGCAATAAGGTGCCTCAGAGAAGGCTGGGCCAATATGGGGATCTCTCCGGCGCCCTTCTGTTCCTGGCTTCGGATGCCAACACCTATACACAGGGCACCATCATCGTATGCGACGGAGGCTTGATCTTGGAAAGCTTCTAAATACAATAACAGTCCGGCACAGGTTTTCCCTGATAGACTGTCCGTCACGGGAAGCCTGTGCCTTCTTTTCCCTTCTTCTATGCGCGTCCCTTTATTTTCCGATTTTCTCATCCAGATAAGCGTTCAGAAAATATTCCGCCAGGCTGTTGGGCCTGATATTTTCCCGCGCTTCCTTGGGCGTAAACCATTGCCAGGAATCAATCTCCGTGTTCGGATGCAGTTCGCTGTCGTCTTTTACAAAAGCGGTGAAGTTGCACATCAGCGTGTTGGACGGCTCAAAGAAATGGGTTCGGTTGAACCGCATCCGCATGGCGGTCATGCCGGTCTCTTCTTTGATCTCTCTTGCCACCGCGTGCTCCGCCGCCTCTCCCCTGTTCACATATCCGGCCACCAAAATATAAGAAGGCTTCCCATACTGCTGGATCAGAAGGATCTTACCTGTCTGTTCATTTATCACGATCATGCTGACCGCCACGTTGAACATCGGAAACCTGTACTGCTCACATTTCGGGCAAAAGGGAACCATCCCTTCTCCTTCCAGTTCTCTGCTTTCCAGTTTCGTGCCACATTCCTGGCAAAAATTCTGTATCATTTTCATGTCTGCTCCCATCTGCGTGCTACCACGCGCATACAATATCAAAAAGGGTGAACGCGTTTATCTTCTGCCCTTACATCCAAACCAGCCTCTTTTGCCGGATTCGATGCTTTTTCAGGCCTCTCCGGCGATTACCTGAAGGGCGATCTCCTTTGCCTTTGTACTGGTCACATTGGCCCCATCCGTCCTCCCCAGATAAATGCAGAAATATACCCGTCTGTCCTCCTGTTCGGCAAACCCTGTAAACCACGCATCAACCGTGATGCCCTGCGTCTTTCCCAGTCCGGTTTTGCCATAGACGAGCCAGTCCGTATCCGCAGCCTCTTCCACCCGCATAACCTGTTTTAAACGATTCTGCACCTCTTCAGAATATTCTGAATGCGCGCCGAAAATCCGTTCCATTACCTCCGTCTGTTCCTTCGGGGATATCTTCAGGGAAGACTCGATCCAGAATCCGGTAAGCGCCCGATTCTGATTGTTCGTATTCAGCCGCCCCTCCCAATCGGAGATATCGCAGTTCCCATAGGCGAGACTGTCCAGGGCCGTCTGCATGCGTTCGGCTCCGATTTCATCGATCACCTCCCGGAAATACCAGACGCAGGAAGTGCGGAATGCATCCTCAAACCCGATATCCTGGTTCCAGTCTTCGTTCCAAAACGTTTCTCCGCTCCATGTCCGAACGGAACCTTCTGGCACGATAACTCCCTCCTGCAGCCCGATCAAAGAAGAAATGATCTTAAATGTGGAACAAGGGGAACGGCGCGTCTGCGCCAATTCCGGATGATATACCTGATAGAGATTCTGTTCCGGATCATAGATCACGCCCGCTCCATTCAACCCATCAAAATATGCCTCCCAGTCCACTTCCTCCACCGTTGGTTCTGCAAATCGGAGCATCCGTTCTTCCATACTGCTGCGCGCTTGCGCAAGCTGTTCCCTATTCGCCTCCGCCTTTGCCTGAACCTCTTCCTTTGGCTCCTGCTTTCCGGCAGGCGTCTCATTTTTCCCCATACATCCGTTTAGGGCGGACAGACACAGCAGCGCAAGCACCAAACTCCCCGCCCTTTTTCTTCCTCGATTTATGAACATCTTTCCCACAAATTTCCTTTCAAATGAACATTTTCTTCAAGGCAGGCTTTCTGCATATCCTGCCTCCTCGCACTCCTTTTCCATGCGCACCATCTTCACAAGGTACTCCTCTGTTCCTTCTTCCAGGCGTTCTTCTTCACTCCTGATAAAATGATGCCTCTCATAAAATCGGATCGCACCCTCATTCTTTTTCAGCACCCACAGATACCGGCAGCCCCTGCCGCACGCGAATTCAATCAGTTTTCCACCGATCCCCTCTCCTTCAAAGAAAGAATCCACATAAAGTTCGCAGATCTGTTCCCCCTCCATGTGGATCATCGCTTTCACAAACCCTTCGTCATAGACCCAGATGTCTTCCAGCCGTTTGGGTTCGTCAAGATACCGTTTTGCCAGAGGATATACCTGTATTTCCCCAAACGATACCTGAGCATCATGAAAAATCCG
>USKC01000376.1 GCA_900555195.1 uncultured Lachnospiraceae bacterium | reverse complement strand
GCGGCACTTGTGGAACATGCGAAACATATTGTGCGGGTGGGAGGCGAGGAATGTCTGGGACTTGGCAGTGACTATGATGGGATCAGGATACATGATGAACTGCCGGATGCGTCGTATCTTCCTCTCCTGGAGGATGCACTGAAAAAGGGAGGGTTTACCCCTTCCCAGATCGAAAAAATTTTCAGCCAAAATGTGCTCAGACTGTACCGTGAGATCTTAAAATAGTGAGAAACCTGTGAATGCCGCGGCTGTTCGGATGCCGGCCGCCGGCGTGAGTCGGAATAGGAGAACGGATGGATAAAGAACAAAGGAAAAAAACGGGTGACCGCAGGAAAACATATGGGAAAAAGGAAAAGAAGGCTATATATATTTATTACCGGAAAGCGGTGCGTTTTCTGAAGAGGCGCCGGAAGCTGGTTCTGATGGGAGGAGCAGGCGTGCTGGCTGCCATCAGCCTGATTCTGGTCGTTTGGGCCATCATGAAGGGTGTTGTGGGAAATCAGGATGTGCAGATGGAAACCGTGGAAGACGTACAGGGCGAGCCTTTTGAAGTGGTGGAGGCGCTTGAGGTGAATGCTTACCCGGAGGTAAATGACCTGATTGAACGGTATTTTGCTGCGCTTCAGGAAGGGGATGAAGAAACGCTGACCCAGCTGAGGGACAATACAGAAAACAAGGAACTTCTGCGCATGCAGGAAAACAGTTCTCGTATAGAATCCTATGACAATATTACCTGTTATACGAAATCGGGAATGGAAGAGGGCTCCTATATAGTGTTCGCTTATTATGAAGTGAAATTCCAGGGGATCGATACGACGCTTCCCGGCATCACGCCTCTGTATGTGCGCAGGAATGAGGAAGGGACCTATTATCTTCATGATCTTTATCAGGATGATGAGGCAGCATCCTTTGCCAATGAGGTCGCCGCGCAGGATGATGTGGTGGAGCTGTATGCCCAGGTAAGTGACGAATACCAGAGCCGCCTGGAGCAGGATGAGGAACTGGCAGAGTATGTGAATGGATATATGGACAGCATGATGGCGGCGGTCGGTGAGGCACTGGAGGAACAGACGCAGTCAGCGCAGGAGAGTGCGGAAGCGGAAGAAAGTGCTTCTTCAGAAACATCAGGGGAAGGGCAGACGAGTGAAGAAAGCGGTCAGACGGAAGAAAGCGGACAGGCGGATGAGGGCAGCGGAAGCTCTTCCCAGCAGGCATCATCTTCTGCTCAGGTTCCCAACAGCGGAGAATATACGTTGACGGCGACCGTCAATATCCGGAAGGGGGCGTCCGATACTTCAGACCGGCTGGCTGTAGCATATCCGGGAGAAACGGTGGAAATTCTCATGAAACAGGCCGACGGCTGGACGCGGGTGAGCTATCAGGGCCAGACCGGCTATGTGAGAAGCGACGTGCTGCAGTAGAATCTATAAAGAGGGAGAGAGAGCTAGGAAAGATGACCAAAGAAATGGCGATGAAAAAGAGAAGCGCTGCGAAGGATTCCACAAAGGATATGACCGTGGGATCTCCCATGAAGCTGATCCTTGGGTTTGCGTTTCCCATGTTTCTCGGATTGCTGTTTCAGCAGTTTTACAGCATGGTGGACACAATGATTGTGGGAAAACTGCTCGGAGTGAATCCTCTGGCCGGAGTGGGGTCCACAGGCTCCCTGAACTTTATGGTGATCGGATTCTGTACAGGTGTCTGCAACGGGTTCGCAATTCCGGTGGCACAGATGTTCGGCGCAAAGAAAGAAGAAGATCTGCGGAGATATGTGGCGAATTGTACCTGGCTGGCGATCGCTTTTTCTGTGATCCTGACGGGGTTTGTGGTTATTTTCTGTGATGCGATCCTGCACCTTTTGAACACGCCGGAAGAGATTTTCTCTTATGCATATGATTACATACTCATCATATTCTGGGGAATCCCGTTCACGTTTCTATATAACATTCTGGCAGGAATTATTCGTTCGCTGGGAGATGCGAGAACGCCCGTTATTTTTCTGGCACTTTCGTCCATCCTGAACGTGATATTGGATCTCGCATTCATCATTCTGTTTGGAATGGGAGTGGAAGGTGCGGCATATGCCACGGTGCTTTCCCAGGCAGTCAGCGGAGTGATCTGCCTGATCTATATGGTGAAAAAATTTCCGATTCTGAGAATTTCAGGACAGGAATGGAAAATCAGGCCGGTCTATATGAAAAAACTGTGTGCAATCGGAATCCCTATGGGGCTGCAGTATTCTATCACTGCCATTGGCTCTCTGATTATCCAGGCGGCGGTGAACGGACTAGGCGCGGCGGTTGTGGCCGGTGTTACTGCGGCGCAGAAGCTGTATTCCTTTGTGGCCTGCCCGATCGAGTCCCTGGGAGGGACAATGGCGCCCTACAGCGGACAGAATGCGGGCGCCGGAAAACTGGAACGGCTGGGCCAGGGAGTTCGCGCTGCGTCCATCTGCGGATTCATTTATTCCGGAGTCGCGTTGGTGCTGGTGCTCCTGTTCGGCAGGGAGCTTTGCCTGCTCTTTCTGGACAGCACGGAAACGGAAGTGATTGGCTATGCGCATCGCTTTTTGGTGTCAGCTTCCTGCGGCTTTTGCCTGCTGACCTTGGTGAACGTGGTGCGCTTTACCATACAGGGAATGGGATTCTCCGGATTCGCCATGACGGCCGGTGTGTTGGAGATGGTCGCCCGTGGAATTGCAGGATTGGTTCTGGTGCCTCTGATTGGATTCTGGGGAATCTGCCTCTCCCATCCGATGGCATGGATTTTTGCCGATTCCTTTCTGATCCCGGCATTCTTTTCCTGCAAGAAAAAGCTTGCGAACAGAAAAGAATGCGAAACATTCTGATACATATAAAAGCTCTTTCGGTAAGTTTGCCGAAAGAGCTTTTTGTAGTGCGCCTGGCGGCGCACGTTTCTTAAGGGTGCAAGTCCCAAATCCGCCCGGTAGCGGGAAGGATATAGCCGAAGGCAAGGGTGTCCATCGTGAGG
>USKC01000375.1 GCA_900555195.1 uncultured Lachnospiraceae bacterium | reverse complement strand
ACTGCCACTTTTCTTTTCCCGCTTTTCAAAGTGGAAATAAACTTTTCACTTCAGCGGATATTTTTTCTTACTTGGAGGTTATAGAAAACTCCCGGCACAGCGGCCGGATGAACGTCCGGCTGTTGTGTCGGGAGGGTCTTTTTATGTCGCTTGAATACGACAGGGCTCAAAGCAGACAGGCAGATGGAAATTGGGCGTGGGGCTTATGATGGGATGGAAGCTGCCGTAGTGTTCAATCTCAGGTGTTTCGGAGATTTTATAGAAGTTGCAGTACAGTTCCGTCGTCTCATCCGGTACGCCGACGCCGCATTCATTTGCCAAGAACGCTTCAGGTATGGTGAGGGAAAGCGTCCAGGAAGAGGCTTCGACCTTCGCGCTGCAGGCACAGGCCGGGAGATATGCTTCCGGCATAGGCTGGCGGCCTTTTCTTCCTTTCCCATACTTGGCATAAAGCGCGCCGTTCGCATTGGCCTCAAAATTCAGATACATGCAGTCATTGCTGAGCGCTTCGTCCGGGGCCGGAAACGCCAGGAAGATTTCCATTGCGCTGTCGTTGCAGACGCGATCCATATAGTGGCTGTATGTCCGCAAAGGATCCTTTTCTTCACAGGTCATGCTGACATAAAACCCTTCTCCGGTCAAATATCCCATCCTTCCCCAGGCTTTCGGCGTCGCTTTGCTGTCCCACATATAGTGGTCAATCTGAAACAATTCACAGCGCCCGATCTCCTCTTTCGATGCAATCCTTTTCACTTCATACATCGTATTTCCCCCTTCCCTGATGGTCTTTTTTCCTATTATATATGTTTGTGCTGCGCATGTCCAACCAAAAGGCGTTCCAAATATCCTGTCTGCCGCTCGGCTCTCGGCTCCCTTTACGCCGATCCAGCTATATGCTTTTTTTCGCCAGCTTCTTTCCGGTCAGCCTTTTGATCACCAGGAACGTGGCGATCAGCAGCAGGAAGCCTATGGGCAGGGTCAGCCAGGCGCTCTTCAGGAAGCCGGCAAACAGGTAGGTGACAAAGGAAACGCCCGCCACCGTAATCGCATAAGGAAGCTGCGTGGTCACATGGTTCACATGATCACACTGCGCCCCGGCAGACGCCATGATCGTCGTATCCGAAATCGGAGAGCAATGGTCGCCGCACACCGCTCCTGCCATACAGGCGGATATGGAGATCACCATCAGCTGCGGATCGGAGCCTTCAAATACGGCCACCACAATCGGAATCAGGATGCCGAACGTTCCCCAGCTCGTGCCCGTTGCAAACGCAAGGAAACATCCTACCAGGAAGATAATCGCGGGCAGGAAATTCATCAGGCCGCCTGCCGCCCTTTCCATGGACACCTTTACGAATTCCGCCGCTCCAAGGCTGTCCGTCATCGCTTTCAGCGTCCAGGCAAAGGTCAGGATCAAAATTGCGGGCACCATGGCTTTGAAGCCTTCCGGAAGGCATTCCATACACTCCTTAAATTTCAGCGCTCTTCTCGCGCAGTAATATACCACCGTAATAATCAGGGCGAAGAAGCTTCCGAGAGCCAGGCCTACAGACGCATCACTGTTGGAAAAAGCGGTAACAAATCCTTCTCCTGCAAAAAATCCGCCCGTATACAGCATTCCAATCATACAGCAAAGGATCAGGGACAGAATCGGAAATACCAGATCCAAAACCTTTCCGTCCGGATTTTCTTTCTTCGTTTCCTCCTCTTCCTCTCTCTTTCCGCTGGTAAAGATGTCTCCCTTCTTGGCGTTTTCCTCATGCAGCGCCATGGGGCCATAATCAAACTTCATCAGTGCCAAGCAAATCATCATTGCAATCGTGAACAGCGCATAGTAATTATAGGGAATCGCCTGGATGAACAGGGAAAATCCATCCTCTCCCTCCACAAATCCGGTCACCGCCGCCGCCCAGGATGAGATCGGCGCAATGATGCATACCGGGGCAGCCGTCGAATCGATCAGATAGGAAAGCTTAGCCCGGGATACCTGATGCCTGTCCGTCACAGGCCGCATCACGCTGCCAACCGTCAGGCAGTTAAAATAATCGTCAATGAAAATCAGCACTCCCAGCACGATCGTGGCGAGCTGCGCCCCCACACGGCTCTTGATCTTATTCTGGGCCCATCTTCCGAACGCTGCAGAGCCTCCCGCACGGTTCATCAGGCTAACCATGGTTCCCAGAATCACAAGGAAGATCAGGATGCCCACATTTCCGCCGTCACTCAGCACGGATACAAATCCGTTTTCAAAAATATGAAGCACTGTTCCTTCAAATGAAAATCCGGAATAAAAGAGGCCCCCGATCAGGATTCCCAGAAACAGGGAACTATAGACCTCTTTTGTGATCAGTGCCAGTCCAATCGCCACCACCGGCGGTATCAGGGACACAAACGTCGCATACATGGCCGGCCCGCTCTGCGCCCCGCCATCCGCCGCCAGCACTGTCGTGGAAAAACAGGCTGCCAGCACAGCTATGCCGGCTATCGCGCCAAGCCATCTTCTTCTTTGGTTTTTCATCGCCTTTCTTCTCCTCTCCTCATTTGAGGCATTCCGCCTCCATTCTTCATCCCGCTCACAGAACGTGTCTATTCACAAGCATATGCATCCACAGCGGAGCGTCTTTTTTTATACGATAGAAAATGAATTTTTCTATCGTATAAAAAAAGACCGCAACCAGCATTCCTCATGGAACACACTTGCAGTCCGCATACACTCTTCCCCTACGTTCTCCGATAGCGCTCCACATTCCAGTGACAGTCCGCCGGATATTCTCCGTAGGGAACACATTCCGTCCTCCCGCGGCCCAGAAGCGCCTTTCGGATCAAAGACACCCCTTCGGCGGCCTTTCCTTTTCCATACGAACGGTCATCCTGAACCTCTGCCGTATGGTACTGATAAATGCCGCGCCTCTATCATCTGTATTATTCAGTGGTATTCTATCACCGTTCTTTGCGCTTGCCAAGTCCAATTTTCCCAAAGCTGCCGTTTGTCCAGCC
>USKC01000374.1 GCA_900555195.1 uncultured Lachnospiraceae bacterium | reverse complement strand
CGGTTTGCCGTTCCCATGATTTTGGGAAATTTGCTGCAGCAGTGCTATAATGTGGCGGATACGCTGATCGTGGGACGTTTTCTGGGGCCTGAAGCTTTGGCGGCAGTGGGGTCTTCGTTTACGCTGATGACCTTTTTGACCTCCATTCTGCTGGGCCTGTGTATGGGAAGCGGAGCGGTATTTTCCATCCGTTTCGGGCAGAAAGATGAAAAAGGGCTGCATGAGGGGATGTTTGCATCATTCGTTCTGATCGCTTCCGTTACCGTTTTGCTGAACATGCTGGCGTCCGCCGGATTGGATGGAATCATCCGGTTCCTTCAGACCCCGGAGGAAATCAGGGGAATGATGCGGGAATATCTGGCAGTGATTTTCTGCGGAATTGCGGCAACCTTTTTGTACAATTATTTCGCATCCCTTCTGCGCGCCGTAGGCAATTCTGCTGTTCCATTATGTTTTCTGGCCATATCCGCTGTGCTGAATATTTTCCTGGACCTGTGGTTTGTCCTGGGACTCAACCGCGGAGTGGCCGGTGCAGCGGAGGCCACGGTGATTTCACAGTATGTGTCGGGTGTGGGAATCGCACTTTACACCTGGCTGCGGGTTCCGAGCCTGCGCATTCCGCGCTCCTGCTGCAGGATAAAATGGGCATGCGTGCGGGAAATCGGCAGTTTTTCCCTGCTGACCTGTGTGCAGCAGTCCGTTATGAACCTGGGGATCCTTCTGGTGCAGGGGCTTGTCAACAGTTTTGGAACAACGGTGATGGCGGCCTTTGCAGCGGCCGTGAAAATCGACGCGTTTGCATATATGCCGGTGCAGGACTTTGGAAATGCCTTTTCCACCTTTATCGCACAGAATTATGGGGCGGGCTGCAGGGGGCGGATTCAGGAGGGGCTGCGGAAAGCGTCTGCGGTTGCCATCCTTTTTGGAATTGCGTTTTCCGCCATCGTCTGTCTGTTTGCGCGTCCGCTCATGCTCCTGTTTGTGGAAGCGGGAGAGGAAGCGATTCTGGCGGAGGGCATCCGATATCTGTGGATTGAAGGGGCATTTTACTGCGGCATTGCCTGTCTGTTCCTGCTGTATGGCTTCTACAGGGCTGTGGGAAAGCCGGGCATGTCCGTAGTTCTGACGGTGATCTCTCTGGGAAGCCGTGTGGCGCTTGCCTACCTGCTTTCATCCGTGCCGCAGATAGGCGTGGTCGGGATCTGGTGGTCCGTGCCGATCGGATGGTTTCTGGCGGATGTGACGGGAATTGTGTATTATCTGAAATGTGGGAAACGGCTGTTAGATGACAGACGGTAACCGGACTTTGACAGTGGAAATAAGAAAAAAAGAGGATGCCTGATTTGATCGGCATCCTCTTTTTGAATTACTTTTCGTAGGATTTTTCCAGCAAAGCGCACAGATCCGACAGCCAGGGCGCATCAACGCTTTCTATATTTCCTTCATCACAGGCCGCAGCGATTGCAGGCTGGATGGGCAGCTTGGATACGCTGGAAATGCCGTGCTTGGAAGCGATCTCGTCAATGTGGCTTTCCCCGAACACGCTGTGCTTTGCGCCGCAGTCCGGACATTCAAAATAGGACATATTTTCTACAATGCCGAGTACGGGAACGTCCATCATTTCCGCCATGCGGACGGCCTTTTCAACGATCATGGATACCAGTTCCTGGGGAGAAGTAACCACCACAATGCCTTTGACCGGGATGGACTGGAAGACCGTCAGCGGCACATCTCCGGTTCCGGGAGGCATATCCACAAACATATAGTCTACGTCGCTCCAGATCACATCCGTCCAGAACTGTCCCACCGCACCGGCGATGATGGGGCCGCGCCAGAGAACGGGATCCGTATCATTATCCAGCAGGAGATTGATGGACATGATATCCACGCCTCCCTTGGACTGAACAGGGAGCAGGCCGAACTCATTGGCATAAGCCTTGCTGTGGACGCCGAACGCCTTCGGTATGGAAGGGCCGGTGATGTCCGCGTCAAGAATGGCGGAATGATACCCTTTCCGGTTCATGGAAGATGCCAGCAGGGAAGTGACCAGGGATTTGCCGACACCGCCCTTGCCGCTCACCACGGCGATGACATTTTTGATGCTGGACATCTCATGCGGCTGTTTCAGCATGCTCTTCGGATCCCGTTCCTGACAGTTTTCCTGACAATTCTCGCAGTTGTGCGTGCAGTTTTCACTCATTTTCGTTTGATTCCTTTCCTGAATATTTCGGACATTTCAGCCTGTCCTTCTGATGGCGGCGACATTCTCCTGCCGGGCAGCAGCCGGCGTTGTCGCACAGCCTGTAATGGCCGCCCTCTATGTGCAGCGGCCGGCTGTTGACCAAGGCGTCTGCCGTCTTTCGGCGGGCTTCATTATAGATCATCTGCACCGTGGTGCGGGCGATCCCCATCCGCTTGGCGCATTCTTCCTGCGTAAGGCCCAGCAGATCGATCAGACGGAGCGTTTCATATTCGTCCACCGTCATGCAGATGGCGGAACAGAACGCGCCGTCCGGTTCACCTAAAGGGCCGAAGCGGCAGGTCTTGGGCATACAGCATACATTCCGTTCCTTTGGCGGACGTGACATAACATTCTCCATTCCGGAGCGTAGCAAAGCCTCGCTTTGCCGCGACGGGGCATACCATCGAAGCTATTTATGACGCTCCGGCACAAATAGCCAACCGAACTTGTCCGGTTTGTGAAAAACAAGCCGTCGGGCTTGTTTTCACCCCATTCCCTCCTGCGGCAGATGATACACATTATCAGAAAGTTACTGCCCTCATTATACACGTTTATTGGCATATGTCAATCAAATACAGTTCAGCCCAAGCCCGCCGTCACTGCCCGGCCCTCCGCATATGCCGTTTTGCCCCTCTCGTTCGTGGCACCTGGTTTTCCAGGCACGGGCATCCGGCTTCTGCGGCGCAGGGGTTGGCTGCATTCTTTTTCCGTAAACCACTTTAAAAATTGGCTGTTTCTAAACCTTGCATGTGAGAGGCCCACCCGCA
>USKC01000373.1 GCA_900555195.1 uncultured Lachnospiraceae bacterium | reverse complement strand
TGTACCGTTACGTTTGAAGCCGAGCGAGAGCGTGCCCCGGAAAAGAACATACGGCACCCGGAGAAGCACAAAGAGCGTGTGTGTCCGGCCCCTTCCTGTTGGGTTGCCTGGACTGTTACCTTACCTGCTGTTGATATAATTCACGAGCCCTTCCGCATCAATGATCTTCTGCATGAATTCCGGAAAAGCCTGACCCTTGAAGCTTTCATTTTTCGTCAGATCCGTTATCATTCCCGTATCAAAATCCACTTCTACCTCATCTCCTGCCTCGATGGCCGCAGCGGCCTGCGGGCATTCGATGATGGGAAGGCCGATATTGATCGCATTCCTGTAGAAAATACGCGCAAAGGTTTCCGCAATCACGCAGCTGACACCAGCCGCCTTAAGCGCGATCGGCGCATGTTCTCTGGAGGAACCGCAGCCAAAATTCTTCTGCGCCACCACGATGTCCCCTTTTTTCACCTTCTTGATGAATTCCTTATCAATATCCTCCATGCAGTGAGATGCCAGTTCCGCAGGATCGGATGTGTTCAGATAACGGGCCGGAATGATCACGTCCGTATCAACATTATCTCCGTATTTGAATACGGTACCTTTTGCATTCTTCATATATTGCTCCTATCTGTGCATTTCCGCACACATATAAAATCTATCAGGGTGAAAGCGGCGTTCCTTTCACCCTTTTCCTCTATTTGAAACGTTTCCTCTAACTCTCCAAGATACGCCGCTCATTCTTTCCATAGATAGCGTTCCAGACAGGCATGCGCCACCTTACAGCGCGCCCGGCCAGGAAATCGTTCCTTTCACGGCGCTGGCCGCTGCCACTGCCGGGCTTGCCAGATAGATTTCCGAATTCACATGGCCCATACGGCCCACAAAGTTTCGATTGGTGGTGGATACACACCGCTCTCCTTCCGCCAGCACACCCATATAACCGCCCAGGCAGGGACCGCAGGTGGGAGTGCTCACCACCGCTCCCGCTTCAATGAAAATCTTCAGAAGGCCTTCCTCCATCGCCTGCAGATAGATGGCCTGTGTGGCAGGGATGATGATGCAGCGGATTCCTTTCGCCACATGGCGCCCCTTCAGAACGCGGGCGGCACAGCGGATATCCTCTATCCTTCCATTGGTACAGGAACCGATCACCACCTGGTCGATTGGAATCTCTTCTGTTATCTCATCAATCGTCTTGGTATTCTCAGGCAGATGCGGGAATGCGATTGTGGGACGAAGCGAGGAGAGATCGATCGTATACTCCCCATCATAGACAGCATCCTCGTCCGCCTCGTAGATAACCGGCGTCTTGGAGGAGTGCTCCTTCATATATGCCATCGCCTGATCGTCCACAGGGAAGATGCCATTCTTGGCTCCCGCCTCAATGGCCATATTGGCAATGGTGAAGCGGTCATCCATCCCCAGACTTGCCACACCGTCCCCCACGAATTCAAGGGATTTATACAGCGCGCCGTCCACGCCGATCATACCGATCAGATGCAGGATCACATCCTTACCGCTCACCCATTCCGGCAGGCTGCCTACAAGCTGGATCCGCAGCGCTCCGGGAACCTTGAACCATGCCTTGCCCGTCGCCATGCCTGCAGCCATATCCGTACTTCCAACGCCTGTGGAAAATGCGCCGAGAGCGCCATAGGTACATGTATGGGAGTCCGCACCGATGACCACATCTCCGGCCACAACCAGTCCTTTTTCCGGCAGAAGGGCATGTTCAATTCCCATCTCTCCCACTTCAAAATAGTTAGTAATCTGATTTTTGATCGCAAATTGACGCACACATTTACAATGTTCCGCTGATTTGATATCTTTATTGGGGACAAAATGATCCGGCACCAGGGCGATCTTATCCTTATCAAATACCCCGTCCACGTTCATTTTCTCCATCTCCTTGATCGCTACCGGACTGGTAATATCATTTCCGAGAACCAGATCCAGATCGGCTTCGATCAGCTGACCGGCTTCCACCGTCTTAAGCCCTGCATGGGCCGCCAGAATTTTCTGGGTCATTGTCATTCCCATATGCATACCTCCACGTTTCTTGTTTATCCTGTTTTTAGTCTAACATAGTGATTCTCATTAGAAAAATATCTTTCTGATATATTTACTATAATTTTCGGTTATAGTATAATTTAATTCAATGTACAAAAGTTATAGGAGGGTCTATGGAACAGAACCTGAATCATATCTTTGTAACCGTCGCAAGATGCCGGAACATTTCCGGAGCTGCCAGGGCGCTTTACATCAGCCAGCCTGCCATCAGCAAGGCGATCCTGCGCCTCGAGCAGAATCTGAATACCACGCTTTTCCTGCGCTCTTCACGCGGAGTAAAACTGACAGAGGCCGGCGAAATCCTCTACCGCCAGGTAGAAAACGCCTTTGCCGCCATCACGCAGGGAGAAAATCAGCTGCGGGAATTCCAGGAACTGGGCGTGGGCCATCTGTCCATCGGGGTAAGTTCGACTCTATGCAAATATGTGCTTCTCCCCTATCTGCGCCGTTTTACCTATGAAAATCCGCACATTCAGATCTCCATTTCCTGCCAGTCCACCTATCAGACCATGGAAGCGCTGGAAAACGGTTCCGTAGATATCGGGCTGATCGGGGCCAACAGCCATATGGAGCGGCTCTGCTTCCAACCCGTTCGGGAAATAGAAGATATTTTTGTAAGCACAAAACGGTATCTGGACAACCTTCGGAAGCGGGTTTCGCTGCCCGCCGCCCCCACCGCCCGGGATATTCTTCCCCATGCCACGCTGATGCTGCTCGACAAGGGGAATATCACAAGGCAGTATGTGGACAAATATCTGGCACAGGAAGAGATGGAGTCCGTACATACGCTGGAAGTCACTTCTATGGATCTTCTCATTGACTTTGCCAAGACCGATCTGGGCGTAGCCTGTGTCATCAAAGATTTTGTGCGGGATGATCTGGAAAGCGGAAATCTTCTTTCCCTCTCCCTGCCCATATCCATTCCTCCCCGGAAAATCGGATTTGCCTACATGAAGAATGCCTCCTTTTCCCAGTCTCTGGAAAAATTCATAGACTTTTATTCCCGCGAACAGAAAAAGGAGTAACCGCTGCATCC
>USKC01000372.1 GCA_900555195.1 uncultured Lachnospiraceae bacterium | reverse complement strand
TCCCCGAGCCTTTCACCGAGCAAAACGGCATGGTAAACAGCACCATGAAGCGCCATGTGGAGGCATCCGTGGAAATCATACGCCATCTTCCCTCCATGGATTATGTGATTCCCGCTGTCCTGGGACACCATGAGCGGTATGACGGAAGGGGATACCCCAGGCGCATCGCGGGGAAGGATATCCCGCTGGCGGCCAGGATCCTGTGCATTGCCGATTCTTTCGATGCTATGATCTCCAAGCGCTGCTACAAGCAGGAGATGACCCTGGAGTATGCTGTCAATGAACTGGAACGGGGAGCCGGAAGCCAGTTTGATCCGGAACTGGTTCCCGTATTTATTCAGGAAATACAGAGCGGCAGGGTGGAGCTGGTATACAGCAATGGAGAAGGGGCACAGAAGTAAAAAGACAGCATTAGTATAATATGTACAGGAAACTCTCCATTGCAGATGAGAGTTTTAGGAGAAGATACCTATGCACGAATCGCTTTTGCCCATCGGGAAAATGGCCGCCCTGAACCGGATTTCTGTTTCTACATTGCGGCTGTATGATGAAAAAGGGCTGCTGAAACCCTGTTATACCGATCCCAGGACCGGTTACCGATACTATGATATCAACCAAAATGCACGCCTGGACATGATTGTTTACATGAAGGAGCTGGGGATGAGTCTGGCCGAGATTGGCCAGGTGCTGCAGAAGGAAGATATTTCCCTGATTGAAGACATTCTATCCAGGAAAAATGAACAGCTCCATCAGCAGATCCGGCAGCTGAAGGAGCGGCATGATGCGGTGGAACGGGCAATTCTGTCTATCGAACGATACCGGAAATCACCAGTTACCGGAACCTTTTCTCTTGAATACATTGACCGCAGGTATATATGGGGCATCCCCTGCGCATCTAATTTTTACGATGATGATGTCCACAGCTATGAAAATTTGCTGCGCAAGCTGCGGCTTAGGCTGGAAGAGGAAGGATTTGCCCAGATCCATTCTTATAATATCGGTACATCGATTACACAGGCAGATTTTGAGGCTGATCGTTTTACTGCGGCACAGATCTTTATTTTCACCGGCCGCAGAGAACAGCGGGAAAAAAGTACTGCAGGGATCGTGGAAAGCGGCATGTACGCATGTGTTTATCTGGATAATTATGACGATGAGATTTCTTATGCCCGACGGCTGCGGGCTTTCTGCCAGGAGAATGGATATACCATTGCCGGCGATTATATCTGTGAGGTGATGACGGGATTCCATGTCTTTGACAGCGATCCTCGCAGCATGTTTCTGCGGCTGCAGGTGCCGGTAAGCTTTCAGAAATAGAACGGTCACAAAAAGTCACAAAATCTCTTGACTCTCCTGCGGAAGGAGGGTTTAAACTGAAAGCAGAAGATAAAGATTCGGAAAAAGTTCAGGCAAAATGTTCGTTAATTTTCCGACAAAAGAGTTCAATGAAAAGAAGGAGGTTTTGTGATGGAGAAAATTAAAGTGGTTCAGTACGGATGCGGGAAGATGGCAAAATACACCCTGCGCTACCTTTACGAGCATGGCGCTCAGATCGTAGGCGCTATCGATGTTAATCCTGCGGTGGTGGGCATGGATGTGGGAGATTTCGCAGACTTGGGCCTTAAAACCGGCGTGATTATTTCCAATGACGCGGACAAAGTATTGGATGAGTGCGATGCCGATGTGGCGGTGGTTACCCTGTTCAGCTTTATCGGTGACATTTATGACCATGTGGAAAAATGCGTTTCCCGGGGAATCAATGTGATTACCACCTGCGAGGAGGCAATTTATCCCTGGACCACATCTGCAGCTCAGATCAACCGGCTGGATGCCCTGGCAAAGGAGAATGGCTGTACCATTACCGGATCCGGCATGCAGGATATTTTCTGGATCAATATGGTGGCCATGGTGGCCAGCGGCTGCAACCAGATCAAGAAGATCAAAGGTGCTTACAGCTACAATGTAGAGGACTACGGATTGGCCCTGGCAGAAGCCCACGGCTGTGACCTGACACCGGACGAGTTTGAGGCGCAGATCGCCCATCCTGCTGAATTCGAGCCATCCTATGCCTGGAATGCCAGCGAGGCCATCTGCAGCAAGCTGGGACTGACCATTAAGTCCATTACCCAGAAACATGTGCCGTATATTGTAGATCATGATGTTTACAGTGCCACTCTTGGGAAGACTATTGAAGCGGGCAGATGCATCGGCATGTCCGCGGTGGTAACCATTGAGACCTTACAGGGCATTACCATTGAAGAAGAAACCATTGGAAAGGTCTACGGACCGGAAGACGGAGATCAGTGTGACTGGTGGATTACCGGCGAGCCGGATACCGAGTTCCATGTGGTGAAGCCCGCTACCGTAGAGCATACCTGCGCCACCATTGTGAACCGGATCCCCAGTCTTCTGGCGGCGCCGGCAGGCTATGTGACCTGCGATCAGCTGGAGCCTCACAGCTATCTGACTTATCCGATGGAGTATTACGCATAACATGCAGCGTGTGTATGAAGCGTACGCAGGCTGAGAATAAGAGGCCTGTGAAAAAAGCATAGCCTAAAAACAAAGAAGGACCCTGGGCTTATTTTTGTCCCATGGTCCTTCTTTTGTGTTAAAATCCAGCTGTCCTGAACGGTTACGTTCAATCGGTATAGTCAATGCACTCAATTTTAAAAATCACCGGTCTGGTCCCGTCAGAGCAGCAGGTAATCATCACATTTTCCTGATTCATCCATCCCTTCATGATGGAGCCGCCCTGAAGTCCGGTATAGATATATCTGGCGATGGCGTCCCATGCCTCTGAACAATGGGGCATTTTCGGACCGCCGGCTATTGTATCAGGGTCGCCGCTGGTTTTCGCCAGGGTATTCAGTCCCATGTGCCAGAAATCGTCTCTTTCGCCGTCACGTTCAAAGATAAACTCGTCTCCGGCATGATAACATGGACAGGGGCCGGCTTTCGGATCGGCGCAGTACTGCTCCTGCAGATCAGGGTACACCCACGCTATATGCAGCCGTGAAAACTTTTGCATAGAAAAGTCTCCTCTTTCATGTTATACTGGGAAAAGAATACAGGTAACAGTTCAGGACGGCGGGAAAACAGGTGCAAAAA
>USKC01000371.1 GCA_900555195.1 uncultured Lachnospiraceae bacterium | reverse complement strand
TAAAAAATATATCGGGAGATATATTGACAAATTTCAAATATTGAGATAGGAGGAATATGAAATGGAGTATGATTTTCGGGTATTGCTAAATGAAAGAGAGAAAATTTTATTTAATCTGTTCTATCGAATTACAGAAGAAGAACATGCCCGGATTTTTTCAGATGGAAAGTATTACTTTGCTGCCTCATCAAAGGCAGGATATCCTCTGTGGATTTGGCTCGCGCAATCTTCTTCGGATGAGGTGTATAAGCGGTTGGGTCAACTGGTTTTACAGCTGAGGAAAGAAAACGAAAATATGAGGATTCAGGGTGAGAAAGAATCCATTCTTCCTGTACTGAAATGGATAGAAAAAGAAACCGGCATACATTACAGAATGAGGATGAATATGAATGTATATTCCTGCTATGAGACGGCAGGCTTACCCATGCAGGGACGGTTAATCCGAATGCAGGAAGAGCACATGCATATTGTTGCGGATTACATAAGGCAGATGGAAAAGGAAATTGAAGAAACACCGATGTCCTTGGAAGATGCGCAAAAGTTCGCACAGGAGGAGGCAGGAGCTGGAAGGCTGTTTTTATGGGAAGATGAGGGGAACTGCGTTGCTATGGGAAGATATGCCCATATGACAGAAGAGTATGTGAGGATTCATGCGGTCTATACGTCTTCCCAATATCGTGGGAGGGGTTATGCCCGCATGCTGACAGAGAGCTTAAGCAAAAAGATCCTGGAAGACGGAAGAATTCCTATGTTATATGCAGATGCGGCAAATGCTTTTTCTAACAAAGCTTACAAAAAAGCAGGGTTTCAGTTACAGGGTGAAATTGCAGAATTCTGGACGGAAGGATAACCGGCGGTTTTGCGATATTCCTACAGAAAGATTAAAAGAGGGAAAACAACGAATGAAGGCAGGAAAAAAGAGAACAGAAGAAAAAACGGCGCGGATTCTGGAAAAGCTGGATGAATTATATGGAACTGAAAAGGAAGGGTTCTATCACAATCAGGACTGGCAGCTTCTGGTCGCAATTATGCTGAGTGCGCAGAGTACGGATAAACAGGTGGATGAAGCGCTTCCGGCGCTTTTTGAAAGGTTCCAAACCGCGCAGGAGGTGGCGGAAGCTCCGGTGGAAGAGATTGAACGATATATCCGTTCCGTGGGGCTGTATAAAAATAAGGCGAAGAATATCAAGAAATGCTGCGAACAGATTTGTCAGGAGTATGGAGGGAAGGTTCCGGATAAGCTGGAAGAGGTGCTGAAGCTTGCAGGCGTGGGAAGAAAAACAGGGACATTGTTTTTGGCGGATGCCTATGGCATTCCAGGCGTGACGGTGGATACCCATGTATTTCGGATCTCCAGAAGGCTTGGCTGGGCAGAGGGAAAGAATCCGGTTGAAGTGGAACAGGAACTGATGAAGGTGCTGCCCGAGGATCACTGGAACAGGATCAATTTCCAGCTGATCTATCTGGGAAGGACAGTCTGCACCGCGCGGAAAGCGCATTGTGAAGACTGTCCTCTGCAGGAGTGGTGTGATAAAAAGATTGAATGAACATTCTTAAAAGGCAGATATTCCTGTATAATCATCCTGCGCTCACACAGAGGAAAGTTCGGAGAGCTCGGAGAGGATTTCCCGCACATCATCCCCCATCTTGATGAGGACAGCGGTAGGAGGGACGGTGATTCCGTGGATCAGGTCATTTCTCAGATTACGCAGAGACTGGATCTTTTCCAGACTTTCCCTGCGAAGGAGCTTCATTCGTTTCAGGCTGTTCAGATTAAAGGTTCCTCTGGCCTTGGGGTTGTTCTTTTGGGTCAGACGTACGAGAAGCGTTTCCAGGCTGATCCAGGGCTTCAGGAAGTATTCGATGGCAGTCTCCTGCTGTGCATCCGGTTTCTCGGGCATGGGAGCGAGTTCCAGATAGAGCAGATAGCGTTTTTCGTTGGCGCAGATGATCTGGTCAATGAGCTGCTCTGATATGGTTCTCTTGTCGTTCACCAGCTTGGTGGATTTGAGAATGGGCTCCAGCTCCTTGGCATTGGCCATTTTCAGCCGGGTCATCAGGCGGAGCAGCAGTTCCACATTGCCCATTCTCGGCTCGATGTCAAACCGTTTGTACCTGGTGCTCAGATAATTATAAAGGTAGGCAGCCAGATCATATTGGTTGCCAAAGGAAGCGTTCTTGGTGCGCAGCCTGGCATTTCCGGCGGCCTGAAGGCGTTCCAGGGCGATTTCACCGGCCAGGACGAGGCCGTTGAGCTCATCCAGGATGGAGAGCTCTTCATCCGACAGGGCGCCCTGCAGGGGCTTATAGACCAGGTCGTGTTCCACTTCAGACCAGGCATGCATCAATACGGAGGCTACCTGAATTTCCAGACGGACGGAAGCATATTTTTTCTGCTTTTTGTCCAGCAGCTCTTCTTTTATTCCGGCGCGGTAATGAGTCGCCCAATAACCGGAAAACCGTTTATGATAAGAAGGCTGTTTGGATTGAACGGGAAATTTCTTGGTTTCTGTAACGTGGAAAAGATTGTTCACCACCTGATCTGCTTTGGCTCGATCGCCTGGGAAATAGAGGGACACCCTGACACCTGACAGATCCGCGATGTCCGCGTAGATCTCATTCATATTTTTATAAGGGGTCTCTCTCTTCTCATTGCGCTGTGTTACTTTGCTTTTGAGGCGGGCCGGACTTTTGGCGCGGGAAGTAACCATGGCCCGGATACCGGAGGAATGCAGGGCATCCCTAAGCATATCCTCGGCAAGGTGGCCGGCCGTTTCGTAAAAATTGATTTTTTTCTTATAATTTTCTATGAACTGGTTGATTAACTCCATGGCGCTGTTCGATTCCTTGTGATAATAAGATTGTTACAGCAATTCTGCTTTCTGACGGCAGCATCATACCCGAAAACTGCCCGGATACAGGATCAGAGAATTTTGGTCGTCCATTTGGTGCAGTCCCACACATCCGTCGCCAGGCCGTCATAGAAATCGGGTTCGTGGCAGACCATCAGGATGCTGCCTTTGTATGCGTTAAGGGCGCGTTTCAATTCCGCTTTCGCATCCACATCCAGATGGTTGGTGGGCTCATCCAGAAGCAGGATATTGGTATCAC
>USKC01000370.1 GCA_900555195.1 uncultured Lachnospiraceae bacterium | reverse complement strand
AACACGCCATTTACGGTCATGGTCTTGATATCTGCCTGAATTCCGGCGCCTCCGCTGGAATCGCTTCCAGCGATTGTTAATGCTGTTTTCATCTGTACTCTTCTCCTTTGTTCAATCGGATATGCGATGCGCAATATCCGTACTTTACAATGAATTCCGCACTAATTTTGTTAAGCGACAGAAGGTGGTGCCCCCAATCTGCCGCTGCATGCACCGCGAGCCATAAAACTGCGGCGCATCGGAGCAAAATGGTCTGTTTTGCTTCCCCGCTCAGCTATTCCGCGATCCATTCGGCCAGCTTCCGCAGCCGTCCTGCCGCAGCCTCCACATCCTCCTGTGCAAAAAGCGCGCTGATGACTGCAAGGCCGCTGATGCCGCTTCCCTTCAGCCCGGGCGCGTTCTCTTCCGTGATCCCGCCGATGGCTACAACCGGAATAGGCACAGAAAGACAGATCCGGCGCAGCGTATCATGATCGATCTGCCTCGCATCCGCCTTGGAACCGGTGGGGAATACCGCTCCCACGCCCAGATAATCCGCGCCGTCCTCATAGGCGCGAATCGCCTGCTCCACCGTTCTGGCGGAAACGCCGATGATTTTATCTGGGCCGAGCTTTTTTCGCGCTTCCTTTGCTTCCATATCTTTCTGCCCCACATGAACGCCGTCCGCGCCCAGCGCCGCAGCCAGCTCCACGTCGTCATTCAGGATAAACGGCGCTTTGTATTTCGTGCACAGCTCCTGAATCTGCTTCGCTTCGCGCATGAGTTCTTCTCCTGTCAGTTCCTTTTCCCGAAGCTGGACGCAGGTAGCGCCTCCTTTCAAGGCCTCTTCTACCCGTGTCGCAAGGGGCCTGTCTTTCTTTCCGCCGGAGTCCGTCACCGCATATAACCGCAGGCTTTCTCTGTCAATGTTCATCTTTTCTCCCATCCGCACGCTATGACGCGCATACTCAACCAGGGTGAGTGAACGTCTTTTTTTCCCACTCTTCCCTCCATACCGCAGCCTTTGCTACAGCCTCTCGATCTTTCCTCCCCGCTCCAGTTCTTCCCCTGTCATCAGACAGATAGCGTCAATGATGCGGTTTCGATAGGTCGCGTTTCCTTCTCCCTCTTTCATCCTTTCCCAGGCCAGTTCTCCCGCCAGTCCCATGGCACATACCGCCGAAACGGCCGCCTCCAATTTTCTCTCCGGATTCGCCGCCAGATACGCCGTCATCAACCCGGACAACTGGCATCCCGTCCCGGTCACACGGCTCATCTGCGGCCGGCCGTTGCGGATGAGAAAGCAGCGCGAATCATCGGCTACCAAGTCAACCGCGCCGGTCATGGCGATCACACATCCCGTCTGCGCGGAAAATGCCTTCAGGAAGGCTGCCTCCCGCTCCATTTCGGTTCCTGTCTCCACCTCAGCGTCCGTGTCGACCCCTCTCGCCGACCGGCGTCCCTCTGCCAGCGCATGAATTTCAGAAGCATTACCCCGTATGGCTGAAAAGCGGATCTCCTGCATCAGCATGTATGCCGTTTCCCGTCTAAAATCGCTTACGCCCACGCCCACCGGATCCAGCAGCACAGGATGCCCCAGTTCTGCCGCTTTCTTCCCCGCCCGGCGCATTCCTTCCACGCCGCTCTTATGAAGCTGTCCCAGGTTGATGTTCAGTCCCGCACAGATTGAAGTAATCTGTGCGGCATCTTCTGCCTCATCCGACATGATCGGGCTCGCTCCGCAGGCCAGCAGCACGTTCGCCACATCATTAATGGTCACATAATTGGTGATGTTATGGATCAGCGGAGATGCTTTCCTCACATTTTCCAGGCATTCCTTCAACATCCCTCTTCCTCCGTATCTTAAGTCCGGGCACATTCGGGCACAAAAAAACGGGGCCCCGATTGGAAATGCCCGCGTACATACATCATCTGTTTCCCTACGTTGGCATTATCCAAATCAGGTTATGGGTTAAAGCGATTCAGCTTACTCTCAGCCTGCTTGATACGCAAGCTCCCCGTTTTATCATTCTTTTTTATCGTTCAGACGCCCTTTCCCGTCAATCCTTCCCGCACCTTTATGTGCCGTCAGCCTTTTGCGCCCTGCTTTGCCTGCGGCTCCAGGTTGCCCAGGTAGATGTCAAACACCTTCATCCGCTTCATAGCCGTTACCAGCACCACCGCCAGGATCGTTCCGCCGCAGCTTGACACGAAAAACGGAAAGATGAAGCCATATATTGCGCTCTCGCTTCCCATAAGCCATGTGGCCACCGGCCAGCTTAACAGCCCGCCGATCACGGATGTTCCAAACAGTTCTCCCAGATAGGCAAAGGGCAGATGCTTTCCATACTTATAAAGCATTCCGCACAGAAACGCACCGCACATAGAACCCGGGAACGCCAGCAGTGTTCCTGTTCCCAGAAGGTTGCGCAGCAGGCTCGTGACAAACGCCATTCCCACCGCATATGCGGGCCCTAAGAACACACCTCCCAAAATGTTGATGAAGTGCTGAACCGGAGCGCATTTTGACGCGCCGACCGGAATCGACAGCGGCGAACACACGATTCCCACCGCTACCAGGATACCTGCGAGGGCAAGCTTCCTTACATTGACCTGTTTCATTCTCTTCCTCCATTTCTATACATGCAGCTTCTGCCGCATGGTGGTCGATGCTCTCTGGCATCCTCTCACTCCGGAACACGGATTCCCTCGCATATTGTTTTGCGCACGCTCCGGCCAAATTCCGGAACATACCGTAAAATCCCGGACGGCGCTCCCCGCCGGGCAAAACCGTTATTCAATGTTCCGGGAATTATCCTACCACTTTCCCGTGCTAAAATCAATCCAAAATTGATTTCTTTAGGTAAACGGTTATTGCTCGCATGGGAAATCCCTCTGCAGCGCTCCGATTTATCCGGCCTGCCCGGCAGACAGCCTGTGCCTTATATGAGGGGGTGCCAAGGGCTCTGCGGCCGGCTGTATTTCTTTTCCCCGCAGGCCGCTTCAAAAATCTGTGGTTTCTAAACGTTCCTGTTGGAAGCATTCTCCCGCCTGGCGGCTGAACTCCGCCCTGCGGGCGTCAGACAACGCCGCCAGGACACGCGGGAGAACACTTCCAGCAGGAACGTTAAGAAACCGCACGATTT
>USKC01000369.1 GCA_900555195.1 uncultured Lachnospiraceae bacterium | reverse complement strand
AACCGTTGCCCTATAACGCGTAGCTGACAAAAGCAAACCGTTCGCTGTCATAGATATTAAAAAAGAATTCTGCATCCTGTTTCAGTTTATGTCAGAATATTTCATAATTTCTCCTTTAGCGGGGAGTGTCACCGCCATTCAATAGCCAGTCACACTCTTTTTGGTTTAGCTGGATATGGAAGGCAGATATAAGCTCATCAATATGCTCCTTGGTAGAGGGGCCCACCAGGGGAAATAGATTCAGCGGCTGTGCCAGAAGCCAGGCCAGGGCGATCTGGGAGACGGTCGCATTTTTCTTTGCGGCCATCTTTTCTGTCCTCTGAAGCCGCTCTATATTTTCTTTGCTCCTGTATTCCTGTATGGTTCCCCAGCCCAGACAATCTTCGATCGGCTTTTTATCCGTAGTACAATATTTCCCGGAAAGGAAACCTCTTGCAAGAGCGGAATAGTTGAAGACAGGCATTTGGGTGTCTTCCAGCCATTTCCTATAATCAGCGTTCTGAGAGCCGGAGATGGATACACTGCCCTGCCACGGATCCTTTTCATAGACGGCCAGGCTGTAGGCCGGACTTACGAAGGAGAAGGTGGATAAGCCATGCTGGCTGGCATACTGATTCGCCTGAAGAAGTCTGGGCAGCGTCCAGTTGGAAGCACCGAATTGTCCAATTTTTCCCTCAGCCTGGAGTTCATTCAGGGTTTCGATGATCTCATCCACTGGTTTGGAAGGATCATCCCGATGGAGCGCGTACATTTCCACATGATCGGTCTGCAGGACATCCAGCGAATGGAGAAGCTGTTCCTGAATGGTCTCCTTTGAGATAATATCAGCAGAGCCTTTCTGTGTGGGATTGCAGCCTTTGTCCAGTAGCACGATATGTTCCCGGTTCCCGCGCAAGGAGAGCCACTTGCCGATGTTTTCTTCGGAATGTCCATAGGAATTAGCCGTATCGAAACACCGAAATCCCGCTTCATAAGCAGCATCCAGAATATCCACGGCGGCCGGAGTATCCTCTCCGGTCATTTTGGCATTCGTACCGTAGACGAATGCGGACAAGGGTTGATTGATTTTGGGTATTTGTCTGTAAATCATATTTGCCTCCAAGCTTTCTTTTTCAGAAATCAATATAATCGGGATGATAGCCGATGCGCAGGCCGATCTAAACGAAATCGTTCGTCTGGATAAAGGCGCATCCATCGGGCAGATCAGGCCATAAAAACTGGCGTCCATGCAAACGCGCGGGATTCAAGCAGCAATTCTGTTTGGCTCTTTAAATTATAAGCCTTTGTAAGGATATTTTCCAAGCTATAATTAAGCACAGGTATTTTGATTTTGCTGCGAAGGCAGACAGTTGGTGGTAAAGTTGTTTTTGCAAAAGAAATCTATTGCCAGTGAAAAGCAAACCAGCCTCATCCCCTTTACACATATGGGAAACTTCGCTTATACTGCAAAGAGAACGGAAACGTTTTGAGGGAACAGCTGAAATATCTAAGCACGCGCAGCAGAATGCGGAAAAAGGAGCCGCCGCAGGCTGAAAGGAGAGCGTATATGCAGACCATTGATTTCCCTTCGATTCATATTCCCATACAGGGAATGGAGCAGATCAGCCTCCCGCGCTTTGCGCGCATCAGGGCTCATTATCCGAAGGAACATATTGAGAATCTGGAAGAAGCGATCACCACAGAAATGACAAAGGTTCGCATTGATAGAGAATGGATCCGGGGGAAGCGTATTGCCATAACAGTGGGAAGCAGAGGGATTCCGGGGCTTCCCAGGCTCATCAGGCAGATTGGCGAGGAACTGCGCAGAATGGGAGCCCGTCCTTTTATTGTGCCGGCGATGGGAAGCCACGGAGGAGGCACAGCGGAGGGCAATCTTGAGATACTCAAAGAATATGGCATTACATCGGAGCAGATGGGCGTTCCTATCTGCTCCGGCATGGAAGTGGAACTTCTCGGATATCTGAACGAACCGGCGCATATCCCGGTTTATTGTGACCGGTATGCAGCGCAGGCAGATGGAATCCTTGTATTCAATAAGGTAAAACCTCATACGGACTTTAAAGGGGAACATGAAAGCGGACTTTGCAAGATGCTTGCGATCGGGCTGGCAAAGCACAAGGGCTGCTCCGCTCTTCATATGCAGGGCTTCGAGCGTTTTGCGGAATGCATTCCTGCTGCTGCTCGTCTTTTCCTAGAAAAGAAAAACGTATTCCTTGGAATTGGGGTGATTCAAAATGCCTATGATCAGATTGCTGAGATCCGGGCTTTCCCAAGAGAAGAAATTATGGATGGGGATCACCAGCTTCTGGAAAAGGCCAGGTTGCTGCTTCCGAGGCTGAAGTTTGACCATATCGATGTTCTCATCATCGACCGGATCGGAAAGAATATCAGTGGAGAAGGGGCGGATCCAAATGTTACCGGCCGCGGATTCATGCCCTATTTTACAGAGGATTTCCACTGCAAGAAACTCTTTATCCGGGGGCTTACGGAGGAGAGCCATGGAAATGCCTGCGGGCTGGGACTGGCAGATATCACGACCAGAAGATGTCTGAATGAGGTGGACTGGGAGAGCACCTGGATCAATCTGACTACGAACCTGATGATATCCGGAGGAAAGATTCCGATGTATCAGAACAGCGACGAAGAAGCGCTCCGCCTTGCGCTCAGAACCTGTCCTGGTATTTTATCCGAAAGGGCCAGGATAGCGCGGATTCATGACACGACCAACCTGTTTGAACTGGAGGTGTCGGAGGAATTGCTGAAAGATGTACGAGACAGACAGGATGTGGAAATTGTGAGCGATTTATATAAGCTGTGTTTTGATAAAGAAGGATTCCTGGAGGATCTGAAGGTGAGCGGGAGAATAGAACCCCCCAAAGAACAAAGCATATGAGCGGCCAGAACTCTCCCCGCATTGCCCGTCCATTTGGTGACGAAATATAAAAATATAATAAATAAAAAATAGTTTGTTGACAAAAGCGCAGTCAAATGGTATTATTTTATTCGTTCTCAGTCAGAGAACGGATGCAGCATAAGCAAGAGATTGTTGCAGTATGTAATACCCTTTGAATGCGGGTGTAGTTCAGTGGTAGAACACCAGCCTTCCAAGCTGGATATGTGGGTTC
>USKC01000368.1 GCA_900555195.1 uncultured Lachnospiraceae bacterium | reverse complement strand
AACAACAGAGCTTTGATAAGGGCTTTTTAATTTTTCCCGCAGCTGGAAGGGAACTTTCCTATCGGCCAGAAGTTCCGCAAGCCGTGCTGCGTCCCTATTCGTCCGGTAAATCACCGCCGTACGCCCCCTGGCTTCTCCCGCCCGTTCCAGTTCTTCCACCAATGTGCGATCCTGTTCTTCCTGACTCGGGAAGCCGAGGAAACGGACGGGCGACCCTGAATCCTTCATCGCCCGAAGCTTCTTAGGGAAGCGTTCCTGGTTCTTTTCGATCAGGCGCACAGCCCTTTGCAAGATCTCCGGCGTACAGCGATAGTTCTGGGAGAGTTCCACCCTGCCCGCCTGCGGATAATCCTTTTGGAAATCCAGCATGATCCTGGGCCTGGCACCGCGGAAGGCGTAGATGGACTGGTCATCATCTCCCACAACGAACAGATTATTCTCCGGAAGGGCCAGAATGCGCAGCACCGCATACTGGACAGCATTGATATCCTGGAACTCATCTACCAGGATGTATCGGAACTTTTTCTGCCAATACGCCCGAATATTCGGATATCGGCGCAAAAGTTCACCGCACTGAAGAAGGATATCATCAAAATCCAGCTTTCTGCGCAAAGCCATCTCTCTCTGGTAGCTTTCATACAGCCGCAGGAATATCTGCTCATCCGGCAGGGAACCCTCCTCCTGTGCAGGGCCGCCATTCTTGTAGCGGCTGATTCTGGAAAGCAGCTGTTCAACTGTCTCTTCTTCCGCCGGAAGCGCAAAAGACGGCTGCATTAATATCGTTCTCAGAAGTTCTCTTTTTTCGTACTCGGATAAAATGTTACCTGAATGGTAATGATAGGCATGTTTTAGAATTTGAAAGTATATGGCATGGAAGGTTCCGAAACAGACCGGATAATTCTGTCCTTCCATCAGACGGCCAAACCGGCTGCACATCTCTTCAGCAGCCGCGCGCGTAAATGTGATGACCAAGATCGAAGCTGGATCCACCTCTTCTTCTTCGATCAACCGGCGGATGCGCTGCAGGATGACGGTGGTCTTGCCTGAGCCAGGTCCTGCAATCACCAAAAGGGGGCCTCCCTCATGCGCGATCGCCGCGGCCTGTCCGGGATTTCCGCCCTGAGCCGGATTCCCCGCTCCGCCGGAACCCCTTTCTGTGGGGCCAGCCGAGGGGCCTTCTTTGGCCCGCCGCTTCAGCGGGCCATCTCCCCACCCGAACAATCTGTTTTCAGGCATCCTGCAGCTTCTCTATCCCGACGCGGATACGGGCAAGAGCCTCTTCCTTTCCAAGGATTTCCATGATCTCCGTCGCTCCGGCAGGGGTCATCTGCTTGCCGGAAACGGCAGTTCTGATAGGCCACATCACATAGCCGTTCTTGCAGCCCTTCTTCTCCACATAGGCAAGCAGCAGCGCGTAAAGCGCATCATTGCTGTAGTCCTCCTGTTCTTCCAACTGGGGAAGCAATTCGGTGAGCACTTCCAAAGCGCTTTCCTTTGTGGTCTTCATCTTTTTATGCGCATACATAGAAGCATCATATTCCGGCAGTTTCTCAAAGAAATCCACCATCTCCACAATATCCGGGAAAACCTCAATTCTGGTTTTTACCATCTCGGCGATTTTCTTCAGATCCAGGTCCTTTGAGATTGCCTTCTTCAGCCAAGGCAGAGCCATTTCATAGAACCGGTCAAAATCCATGGCCTTGATATATTCCCCGTTCATCCACTTCAGTTTGGTATAATCGAATACTGCCGGAGATTTGGACATGTGATGGTAATCAAAGGCACGGATCAACTCTTCCAGGCTCATAATTTCCTGATTGTTCTCCGGACTCCAGCCCAGAAGCGCCACAAAATTCACGATCGCCTCTGTCAGGAATCCCTGTTCTACCAGATCCTCATAAGAAGAATGGCCGCAGCGCTTAGAAAGCTTATGGTGCTCCTCATCCGTGATCAGAGGGCAGTGCACATAGACCGGCACTTCCCAACCAAAGGCCTCATACAGACGGTTATACTTCGGAGAAGAGGACAGATATTCATTGCCCCGCACCACATGGGTGATCCCCATCAGATGATCGTCCACCACATTTGCAAAATTATAAGTGGGATAGCCGTCAGATTTGATCAGAATCATATCGTCCAGTTCCGCGTTGTCCACAGTGATATCGCCATATATCTCATCATGGAAGGTGGTCTCGCCTTCCGTCGGATTGTTCTGGCGGATCACATAAGGCACGCCCGCTGCCAGCTTCTCTTCCACTTCCTCTTTGGACAGGTTCAGGCAATGCTTATCATATACATTGATCTCCTTACCTGCTACTGTGCGCGTCAATGTAGCCAGCCGTTCCTTATCACAGAAACAATAATAGGCTTCTCCCTTTTCCACCAGCATCTTCGCGTACTTCAGATAGATCCCCTGGGCCTGGCGTTCACTCTGCACATAAGGGCCCACACCGCCATCCTTGTCCGGCCCCTCATCGTGAAGAAGCCCCGTATTCTTCAGCGTCCTGTAAATGATCTCTACAGCACCTTCCACATATCTCTCCTGATCCGTATCCTCAATACGAAGGATAAAATCTCCGCCTTCATGCTTTGCGATCAGATACGCATATAGTGCGGTGCGCAGGTTTCCCACATGCATCCTGCCCGTAGGGCTGGGCGCAAAACGTGTTCTGATTTTCATTCTCATCGGTTCCTTTCCCTGCCGGATGATTCTCGAAAAACGGCTTTTGGCCTGTCGGCCCCTGCCGTCTTGCTCCGGCACGTTTCCTACGGGCCTTTCTTCCTACAAAGACTTTATCTCAAGTTTTAGCCCGCATCATATATGCATCAGTTTAAGCAAATCAGGGCTGTTTGTCAATCTTGATTTCATCGCCAGGCAGCGCGTCTTATATAAAGAATTAAGAGATTCTTTCAGTCTATTTTCATGACGCAGCCGTTTCTCTGCGGTATAGTATTATTACACATTATATCTATCTGGATCAAAGCGATACGGCCATCCTTTCCGAAGGACATGCCCGTAGGGCATGGAATGATCCAAGAAGGATGAGCAAGTATATCTTAAGATAAAAAACATAATAACTTCTCGGAATCTCAATGAATGAGATTCCAACCGAAACTTGACAACTGAAT
>USKC01000367.1 GCA_900555195.1 uncultured Lachnospiraceae bacterium | reverse complement strand
AGCGGGTATCCTCAAAGTCAAACACCACCTGATTCACGCGCGATTCCAGTATCACATGATCCGCATTCCGGCAGATCTCTTCAGAGACATGATGATCCACTTCCTCCGGCATCCTGATGCACAGGCAGTCATCAATCACTTTCCATTCTTCTTCCATAGCCTCTCCTTTCTATTGTATAAAAAAAGAGAACCTCCCCTTCCAGGAAAAAGTTCTCTTTTGTATATGCATATTCTGTTATGCGTCAGGTCATTCAGGATTCCAGTCCGTCCAGAGCTTCCTGAGCGCTTCTCGCCTCCTCCGTATTCGGGAAAAGGTCGATCACCTGATTATAGATTGTTTCCGCATTCCTGCTGTCACCGTTTCTGTTGTAAGCGTCTCCCAACAGCAGCAGCGCTTCACCATTGGTCTCATCATAATTAAACGCACGCTGCAGATCCGCAATCGCCGTCTCATAATCTCCATCCCGGTAAGCCGAATTTCCGCTCTCCAGGTACGTCTGGCTGATCGTGGGCCCCACCTCCTCCAGAAGCCTGTTATAGAGATTCGTAAATGCCTCCGACGTCGTATCCGCATTTAAACTCTCCTGATCGATGGCTTCCAGCGCCTGTGCAATTCCTTCCATATCTTCCGGCGTATCCAGATAAATATAGACCGCATTCAGGAGGCCTTCCATTGTCTGAAGGGTTCCGTCATTTCCTGCATAACTTTCCAGCTGGGAATTCAATTCCGTATTCTGGCTCTGGAGCGCCTCCAGCTGAGTCTGCAGTTCTGTCAGCTCCGCGTTCTTTTTATCCAGCTGTTCCCCGATCTGCCGGCTTTCTTCGTTCAGCTGCGTCTGCAGGCTCTGCAGCCTGGCAGGCAGGATCAGGGCCAGAGAAACTGCCAATCCCACAGCTGCCCCTATCAAAAGGCAGACAACCGCCGTATAGCTTTTCTTGGTCTCCGTCACATTCAGCGGCTGAATGATCGTCTCATTTCCGCTTTGATACTTGATGACATCTTCCGTCTTCCGGCTTCTGTGAGACTCTTTTACATCATCTTCCACATTTAATGCCTGGCTGACTTCCTTCATATACCGAAGCGCCATCGTATTGCGGACATCAATGCGGCAGCATTTTACCAGTTCCCGCTTGGCCTTCTCCCATTCTTCCGCATTAATATAGAGAAGCGCCAGCAGAAGATGGGCCCGCAGAAAACGCGGATTGATCGACAGCACTTTTTTCAGCTGTATCACAGCCAAATCCAGACTTTCCTGCCTGCAGTACGCGAGCGCCTGATTGTATTTCTTAATCGCCTGGTTCAGGTTTTCAAGCTGCGTAGGGCTGTTCTGGACAGCGCCGATATAATCATCCGCGATGTTCTTCTCCGGCTTCAGATTCTTGCTCAGCACCCATTCACTGAGCGCATCCACCGTCTCTCCCATCTCAAAATATACCAAGCCCAGGAGATTTCTCGCTTCGATATTCATTTTATTGAGTTTCAGACATTCCTTCAGGCTTACAACCGCTCCTGACAGGTCTCTTACCCTGGCCTTGTCCAGGCCGTCGTTATAATAATAATTGGACACGCTGATGATTTTCTTATATCGAGACACATCAGCCCCGCAGTTCGTACAGAAATCATTCTCCGTAAGAAGCGCGCCGCATTGATAGCAATTCATGACAACCACCCTCTATTCCTGTTTGCTTCTTTCATTTTTCCTGCTCTTTTCAATCTCCACCAGCAGGTCAGTTAAATCGGTCATGTCATGACTGTATATCGCTTCCTCTACTTCGTCCACTTCCAGGCTGGGATGAAATTTCTTCAGTTCCGCTTCAAAATCCAACATTCTCTATATCCTCCAGAATATCCGGTATCCGTCTTTCATGTTCTCCTAAGATCAGCGAGCAGTTGTCCGGCCAGATAGAGCGAACCGGCCGCATATACCATATCCTGCGGCCCCTTTCTGCCAATCAGGCTACGAAAGGCTTCCTCCGGGCAGTCATACATCCTTGCCCTTCCTCTCCATAGCCCCTCCAGGCTTTCCTTATCCAGCGCGCGCGCGCCGGACAGCGGAGCGGCCACAATCTCTTCAAATAACCCGCTGTCAAGGATCTGCTGCGCCATCGCCCGGGAACGCTTATCCGCCACGGCGGAGAAAAGCAGGCTTCTCTTTCCCTGGCACCCGTCTTTGCCGACACTCTCCAGAAACGCATGTATGCCGTCCTCGTTGTGCGCGCCGTCAATGACAACGCCGGGAAACACCTCATCCATACGCGCTTCCCATCTGGTCCCGGCAAGGCCTTCCTCGATGTCTTCCCGCCGTATATGCCGTTCACAGACACGCCTGCCGTCCTCCATTGCCTCTTCCCGAAGCGAACGTTCCATCTGCTCCAGGGCACGAACGGCCAGCGCCGCGTTTTCTCTCTGATAGAAAGCGGCGGTGTGCAAGCTGACCCTAATATATTCATAATACTCAGAGTGCATGGAAAAATCAACGGTTTTATTCAGAAATTGCAGGGACTCAACTTGTTTTTTTGACACAGGAACCGTTTTGGCGCATTTTTGTTTCGCTTTTTCGACAATCACACGGCAAACTTCCGGTTCCTGCTCCAGGTAAACCACCGGTCTTCCTTCCTTTATGATCCCCGCTTTCTCCCCAGCGATCTGTTCTTTCGTATTGCCCAGATATTCCATGTGATCCAGCCCGATGCGCGTAATGGCCGTCACCGCCGGCGCTTCGATCACATTCGTCGCATCCAGCCTGCCTCCAAGCCCCGTCTCCAGAACAATCATTTCCGCTCCCATCTGTTCAAACCAGAGCATGGCGGCGAAAAAAAGAAGTTCAAAAAAGGTCGGATGATAGGATTCGCAGCCCTCTGCGGCCCTAAACCGCATGCATGCATCCAGTACTTCTTGGACGCATGCTGCGAATTCTTCCTTTTCTATCATCTTCCCATCCATGCGGATCCGTTCCCGGATATCCACAAGATGCGGCGAGGTAAACAATCCCGTCCGAAAGCCCGCATGGGTCAGGGCAGCGCTCATATAGGCGCATACGGAACCTTTGCCGTTGGTTCCCGCCACATGCGCGATGCGGGCCTTCTCTCCGGGCCTTCCCAGGAAAGCAAAGAAGCGGCGGGTATCCTCCGGC
>USKC01000366.1 GCA_900555195.1 uncultured Lachnospiraceae bacterium | reverse complement strand
CTCCATTCCGGAGCGTAGCAAAGCTTCGCTTTGCTGCGACGGGGCAGATGCCTAAAAGCTATTTGTGACGCTCCGGCACAAATAGTCATGTGATATTTAGCCTGTGATCCATTTGAGCTGTCCGGGCTGCAGGCCGGGAAGATGTGCCAGCAGATACCGTTCCATGCGCATTTTTGACTCCTGCGGCTTCCGGGCATATACTTTTTTTGTGAACGCCTCGCCAAAGTGCTGCTCCGGCGTGGCATATTGAGCCAGTCCCCAGCTGTAGGGTCTGCCGTCTTTTCCGGTCGGATATACGAAATCCACGGTGACCACATATCCCTGCATCTGCAGCCGGGATATGATCGCATCCAGTTCTCCCCGCTTTGCGATTCCGACCTGTTCTCTTAAGCTGCGCGAAAGCAGCGAGGTATGTTCCGCCAGGACATCGTACACTTTTTTGTCTCGATAGGAAGCCAGGCCGTCTTCATATCTGGCGTCATAATCATAGCCGTCCCTTCTCCAGTTGGCAAAGTCCGGATACCACTGCGCACTGATAAAACCGGCTTTTCCGCCGAAAAATTTGCCATAGGCGCAGCCGGTTCCGCGGATGACCGGCCCCTTCCATTCCCACGGGCCGTCCACTCCATCTGCAAACCACAGTTCGGGCGGCGTGTGTTCCTCCACTGAAAAGCCCGGAATCCGATTCTTTAATAACGGCAGAAATCCCCACTTCTGAACGAGCGCGGCCAGATCGCTGCAGGATTGAATGCTTTCAGACATGTTCCATTCCGTTGTTTCTGACATTTTCTTCGCCCCTTTTCTTATTTTATTTTTCATGGTAGAATAGGATGGTTGGTGAAAATCAGCCGATTTCTCACAGTTGGTTTTTCACATATATAAAATTAATTTACGATTCGCAATTACAGGAGGATAACGAATGGGCGGATTTTTTGGCGTAGCATCTAAAGAGGACTGTGTATTTGATCTCTTTTTCGGAACAGATTATCATTCCCATCTGGGAACCAGGAGAGCCGGGATGGCCGTCTACAGCCGGGAGGCCGGTTTTGACCGCGCGATTCACAATATCGAAAACGCACCTTTTCGTACCAAATTTGACCGGGAAGCGACCGAGATGAAAGGGAACCTCGGAATCGGCAGCATCTCCGATTATGAGCCGCAGCCCCTGATCGTCCGTTCTCACCACGGTACCTATTCCATCGCCACAGTCGGCAAGATCAATAATACGGAGGAGATCCTCTCCAAGCTTCTGTCCTCCTCCCACATTCATTTTCTTGAAATGAGCGGCGGTTCCATCAATGCAACGGAACTGGTAGCCACCATTATCAACCAAAAGGAAAACCTGATTGAAGGCATCCAGTATGCGCAGGAAATCATAGACGGTTCCATGACGATCCTGCTGCTGACGCCCAAGGGCATCTATGCCGCCAGGGACAGGCTGGGCCGCACGCCGGTTTCCATCGGAAAAAAGGACGATGCCTACTGCATCTCTTTTGAAGGCTTTGCTTACCTGAATCTGGGATATACCTGCGAACGGGAATTGGGGCCTGGCGAAATCGTCATCGTTACCCCTGAAGGCGTTCAGACGCTCGTCGCTCCCGGGAAGGAAATGAAAATCTGTACCTTCCTGTGGGTATACTACGGTTATCCTTCTTCTTCCTATGAAGGAATCAGCGTGGAAAAAATGCGCTATAACTGCGGCGCTTCCATGGCAAAGCGGGATGACGCTTCCCCGGACATCGTGGCCGGCGTTCCGGATTCCGGGACTGCCCATGCCATCGGTTATGCCAATGCATCCGGCATTCCCTTTTCCAGGCCGTTCATCAAATATACGCCTACCTGGCCCCGTTCCTTCATGCCCACTGTGCAGAGCAAGCGCAACCTGATCGCCAAGATGAAGCTGATTCCCGTGCGGGATCTGATCCAGGATCGCAGCATGCTGCTCATTGACGACTCCATTGTGCGCGGCACGCAGCTGAGGGAAACCACAGAATTCCTGTACTCCAGCGGGGCAAAGGAAGTGCACATTCGTCCGGCCTGCCCGCCCCTTTTATACGGATGTAAATATCTGAATTTCTCCCGTTCCAGTTCCGAGATGGATCTCATCACCAGAAGGGTCATCAAGGATATGGAAGGGGACAATAAATATGTGAACCTGGATGTATATTCCGATCCGGAAAGCCCGCAGTTCAAGGCCATGGTCGATCGCATCTGCAAGCAGCTGAACTTTACCTCCCTGCGCTATAACCGGCTTGACGACATGATCGATTCCGTTGGCATTGATCGCTGCAAGCTGTGCACCTACTGCTGGGATGGAAAGGAATAAGCCCACGGCCTTCTTCGGCTATTCCTTTCAGGATAACAGTTCTTCTGTTACCCGATCGAATACTTCAAAATAGGTCTCAAAGGTTTTCCGGCAGCATAGCGGATCTTCGATTTCGATCCCATCCGCTCTCAGTCCGGTAAGTGAAAAGCCCATCGCCATGCGGTGGTCATCATAGGTCTTGATTTTCCCCGGTGTCGGCACGCCGGGGAAAATTGTAATCTCATCCGCTTTTTCCTCGCAGCGAATCCCCACCGCAGCGAGCGCCTGCGCAATTCCCGACAGCCGGTCGCTCTCCTGGAGCCGGATATGGCCGATTCCGGTGATGCGCACCGGGCTGCTGGCATAGGGAGCGATCGCCGCCAGGGTGATCGCCTGATCCGAGCATGCATGCATATCCGCCGTTATCCCTTTCAATCTGCCCCCTTTGGGGCCGGATAAACGGATCCCTTCTCTGTTCTCCTGCAGCCTGCACCCCATTCTTTCCAAAATTTTCAAAAACTCCACATCCCCCTGCAGAGAATCAAAATGCCCCCCCTCCACCAGGCCCTCTATTCCGAGCAGCGCTGCCATGCCATAGAAATAGCACGCCGCGGATACGTCGGGCTCAATCTCATACGTCCTGTGCAGATATCCCTCTCTGTCCGTCCCTCTATCCGCCGTTCCTCCCACACAGAAGCCCCCCTGCATCCTCTGCGCGGTGACGCCGAACTGTTCCATCATCCGGAGCGTCATATCGATATATGCCATCCCGTGGCTTCCCTCCACCTCGATCGAAAGCCGCCTTCTGCCGCTTCCTGCCGCAATCAAAAGCGCGCTCAGGAATTGACTGCTGTGGTCGATATT
>USKC01000365.1 GCA_900555195.1 uncultured Lachnospiraceae bacterium | reverse complement strand
CGTCTTCCTCTTCAGACCGCAGAATGCCGCGCAGTTAGACATAAGGGATACTGCGGCCGCATATTGTCACGCCAACCGGCGCATACTAATCCGGAAAATATGCGGGACAAAACGGCAAAGGGAATCGGCCTTTGCTTCATGCCGCATAAAGGAGGCGGTTTGAATGAAATTGTCAGCGAATCTGGAGGAAAATATACGGCAGGCACATGCATTCCTGCCGATTGCCAAAAGCTTTGACATTGTCACTCGCGATCTGTGCCTGGGAGAGGCGAAGGGCTATTGGATCGGCATCAACGGTTTTCTGAGAGTGGAGATCCTGCAGCAGATCTTTTCTGATCTGCAGAATCCCATCTATATGCAGAACATGAAAATAGAGGACATCAAAGAATATATGGAAGCAAAGATCGGCTATGTACAGGCCTCCCTGTCCGATGACTGGGATGACATCCTGCGCAATCTGACCAGCGGCCCTTCTGTTCTTCTGATCGACGGTTTTGCCCAGGCGATCCTGCTGGATGTAAGAACCTATCCGGCCAGAAGCATCACCGAACCGAATGCGGAAAAGGTGACCAAAGGCGCCAGGGACGGCTTCGTGGAAACGCTGCTTTTTAACGCCAACTTGATCCGGCGCCGTATCCGTTCTCCCAGGCTCACATTCGAGCTCCTCTCCGTGGGCAGTGAAAGCAAAACAGATGTGGCAGTGGCTTATCTGGATCAGGCTGCCAATCCGGAGCTTCTTGGCCATCTAAAGGAAACGCTGCGCTCCCTTCCTGTCACCTCCCTGACCATGGGCTCCAAAAGCCTGGAAGAACTGCTTGTCAAGAAAAAGTGGTTCCATGCGCTTCCAAGCATCTTTCTGACAGAGCGGCCGGACGTGGCCTGCAGCTATCTCACAGAAGGACATATCGCAGTGATCGTGGACAATTCGCCCGCCGTGCTCATCCTGCCCTGTACCATTTTTCAGTTTACCCAAAGCCCTGAGGATTATTATAAAAGCTCCCTGGTGGGAACCTATTTTCGTCTCGTGCGTTTCCTGTGTATCCCCATCAGCCTGATCCTGATGCCCCTGTTTTTACTGCTGACAGCACATTTCCCACAGCTTTCCGCCAAATGGAACTTGTTATCCACCGAACCGCTTCCCGGCCCCACCATCATCTTCTATGTGCTGGCCATAGAATTTCTTCTCGATCTGTTCCGCTATTCCGCCACATTGCGTTCCAGCCAGTTTTCAGGTTCCCTGTCCATCATAGGCGGACTGATCATCGGAGACATCGCTGTAGAACTCAACTGGGCCTCCATGGAAATCCTCTTCTACGCAGCGGTAACCATGCTCGCCTCTCTTTCCCTCTCCAGCCTGGAATTTGCGGACGGGCTTCGGCTCTATCGGATTTTTCTCATTCTCACCACCGCTTTCTGGGGGATATGGGGATTCGCAATCGGCCTCATACTGGTTTTCCTTTCCGTGATCACCACGCCCACCTTCGGAGGAATGAGTTATTTTTGGCCCCTCTTCCCCTTCAACTGGACCGCCCTGCGCACGCTCCTGTTCCGTTATCCTGTGGCCAAAGCGCAGCCAGATAAGGTTTGGAGGCGGCCTTAGCCTGGAAGCCGCTCCATCCCCTGCAGGCCGCCCGGCATCTGCGCCCGCGGTGCCTGCAAGAATCAGGCTGCCCGGCAAATAAAAAAACGGCCCTGCCAACTGGCAGAGCCGTGCAACAAACCGTTTCTTTTCTATGGAGGATTCCGGAGCATTTGCTATTCCAAAATCTTTCTGTTATACCGTTCTCCCCGTTTCTTGCTTTCTGAAGAACCGTACATCTGCAGCCTGTAATCAGCAAGCCGCTCTCTCTTATCGCGGACGCGCCTGCTTGCGGCATCCGCCCGGTGATACCCCTTGAAAATCAGTTCCAGGCTCAGGCTTACATACTCCATTCCCTGTGCCAGGGCGATATCCAGCTTCATCCACCCAAGCAACAGCATGTGATATGCCTTACTCCAGAACCCGTCTCCCGCTTCAGGTTTCCGCATCACCCACGCAAACATCAGAAGAAGAAAAATCGCAGTCAAGAAAATCATCATGGTTCCTCTCATATCCATCAACCTCTTTTCCATCTCAAAAAACAAGCTGCCAAGGAACACTGCTTTTCTTTTATGCTTCTGATTTTATGATACGCTTTGGAACAGGCCGCGTCAACTGATTTCACAGATTTTTCCCAAATTCTATTCTCCGATCCGGATCACGCCTTTTACGATATCCGCTTTATTGTGCACACAGGAATCCAGCGCGTTCTTGATATCATCCAGTTCAAAATAATTGGTCACAATATCCTTAATCCGGATTTTTCCGCTGGAAACCGCTTCGATCGCCATCGGGTAGATATTCCTGTAGCGGAAAACGGTCTTAAAGGTCAGTTCCTTATCCAGCGCCATGCCGATCGGAAGGGTCATCTCTCCGGAAGCGCTGTAGCCTACGAATACAATGGTGGATCCCTTCTTGGCTGCCTGAATCAGCTGAGTAGCCGTCACCTGGCTGCCGGCTGTCTCAATTCCAAGATCCGCCCCACGCCCGTTCGTCAGTTCTCTGATCCGCGCAACCGTGTCCTCTTCTTTTCCGTTGATCACATAGTCCGCGCCCAGTTCCAGCGCCTTATCCAAACGCTTCTGCATCACATCCACCACGATGATCCGGGATACACCCATGGCGCGCAGTGAAAGCATGGAGCACAGACCTATGCATCCGGCGCCCGTCACAACGGCGGTCTGCCCCAGATGTGCGCCGCCCTGATTCGCCGCATGCATGCCCACCGCAAGAGGCTCGATCAGCGCCGCTTCCATGGTGCTCATATTCTCCGGGATCTTAAAGCACAGCCCTGCCTCATGCGCCACATATTCCTGGAACACGCCGTCCACAGGGGGCGTTGCGAAGAAAATCACATCTTCACACAGATTATATTTTCCCTCTTTGCAGTGTTCGCAATGTCCGCAGGTCTTTCCGGGCTCCAATGCCACCTTGTCCCCCACTTTCAAGTCGGTTACGCCTTCTCCCAGTTCCACCACGGTTCCGCCCGCCTCATGTCCCAATACAAACGGCGGTTCCACGATGAAGTTGCCGATCCGGCCTGACTCATAATAATGCAGGTCAGAACCGCAGATTCCCACATAATCCAGCTTTACCAAAACCTCGTCAT
>USKC01000364.1 GCA_900555195.1 uncultured Lachnospiraceae bacterium | reverse complement strand
TTCGGGGCTTTTGCAGACAGGAAGTTCATCCGCATGGCGGCTAAACTCCGCCCTGCCGGGCGTCAGACAACGCCGCCAGGACGTGCGGATGAACTTCCTGCGCGCAAAAGCCCTGAAACAGCGCAATTTTTTCACAGGTTTGCAGGAAAAGACATCCGGCCGGCCCGGACAGTGCCCCAGGGAAGGGCGAGGGATGCGGCAGCTGTGGTTTGGCCCGGCATGGACGGGGTGCGGCGGCGGCCTGTTTTATCATCCCGTGTTTCCTATTTGAATTCGCTATAAGAATATGTTAAGATAATGTCAATAATTATCTGATGCCGGCAAGTCCGGCTCCGGAAAGGAATCCGATTCTTATGAAAAAAGCTTTGATTATAGGCGGCGGGCCTGCTGGCCTGACTGCTGCCTATGAATTGTTAAAAGGTTCTCAAGCCGCAAAGCACCAGACGGACGCGCCCAGAGAAGAATATGAAGTTCTTGTTTTTGAAGAAAGCGACCTCCTTGGAGGGATCTCAAAAACGGTGGAATATAAGGGCAATCGCATGGATATGGGCGGACACCGTTTCTTTTCCAAGGATCCGAAGGTCAATGAATGGTGGAATGAGATGCTTCCGCTGCAGGGAGCTCCCGCCTACGACGATATTATTCTCCACCGCACGCCCCCGCTTTCCAAGGGCGGTCCGGATCCGGAGAAAACGGATCGGGTGATGCTCACCAGGAACCGGGTATCCCGCATTTATTTTGACAGGAAATTTTTCGATTATCCCATCAGCATGAAATGGGAAACCTTTAAAAATATGGGGCTTCTTACCACCTTCCAGGCGGGCTTCAGTTATTTGGCGTCGGTCCTGCACAAACGGAAAGAAAATTCCCTGGAAGATTTCTACATCAATCGGTTCGGGCGCAAGCTGTATTCCATGTTCTTTGAAAAATACACGGAGAATCTCTGGGGAAGAAGTCCCGGAGAAATCGCCCCGGATTGGGGCGCACAGCGGGTAAAAGGGCTTTCCGTGCGTGCCATCGTGGTGGACATGTTCCGTAAGCTCTTTCCCGGAAAGAAGAGCGGCCATGTGGAGACTTCCCTGATCGAAGAGTTCAGCTACCCCAAACTCGGCCCCGGTCAGCTGTGGGATGTGACGGGCGCTGAAATTGAGAAAATGGGCGGCAAAATCCTGCGAGGCTGCCGGGTAACGCGCATCCATAAGGATGCGAACAATCACCTGACAGGCCTCACTTATGAAAAGGACGGACAGGAATACACAGAAGAAGGGGATCTGATCATCTCTTCCATGCCCATCAAAGATCTGGTTGGCGGGATGAATGATGTGCCGAAGCGGGAAGCGGAGATCGCAAAGGGCCTTCCTTACAGGGATTATATGACCCTGGGCGTTCTGGTTCCAAAGCTGAATCTGGTCAACAAAACCAAAATAAAGACCGTCAGCAATATTGTCCCGGACGATTGGATCTATGTCCATGACCGCACCGTATCCATGGGACGGCTGCAGATTTATAACAACTGGTCCCCTTATATGGTAAAGGATCTGGCCAACACGGTCTGGGTAGGGCTGGAATATTTCTGCGATGAGGGAGATTGGATGTGGCAGATGACCGAGAAGGAATTCTCCGATTTTGCCGTAAACGAAATGGTTCAGATGGGTCTGATCGACAGTCCTGATGTGGTTCTTGACACCCATATGGAGAAGGTGAAAAAGGCGTATCCCGCTTACTTTGATACCTACAAGGACATCGATATCCTGCGCAGGTATCTGGATACCATTGACAATCTCTACTGTGTAGGCCGCAACGGCCAGCACCGCTACAACAACATTGACCATTCCATGGTAACCTCTTTTGAAACCGTAAAAAATATCCTGAACGGAATTCAGGATCGGACGAATATCTGGAATGTGAATACGGAACAGGGATATCTGGAATCCTCCAAATAAAAACCGTTCCTTCCAAATAAAAAACCGTTCCTTTTTGCGGAACAGGAAGCCTTCCTTCTTCCGCAAAAGGAACGAAAACACTAAGCTGTGATGCAAGCCGCAGCGGCCCAAAAGCAGCCGGCCCATGACGCACCGTTATCCGGAACGTCATGGGCCGATTTATTCACAGCAGGGCGCCATAAATACGGCGCCTGTTCTTTTTATTCCCTTTACATTCAGACAGGCCTGAACGATTGCTCTCTTCTACCTGCTTTTTTTGTTCTTCTTCAGGATGTCATTGACGATATCCATCCGAAGCCCTGCATCGATGAAATCACAATGTTTACAGAACGGATAATTCTGCCTTCCATCCTTCACCGCCTCCCGCAGCTTGCGGTATGCCGGGCTGTCCCAGGCTTCCTTTAACGGAGTTTTGGTCAAATCCCCCATATCCGTCACTTCAAAATTATCACAGCAGCAGATTCCCAGCTTTCCGCTCGGCGTGATCCACATATCCGTATAGGGCATCAGGCAGGTTTCCTTAATGACCTTCTCCGTGGCCGCCTTATTCGGCGCACTTCCCGCCCGGTTGGTCAGCACTTCTTTCAGATATCTCATTTGGATCAGAATATCCACATCCTTGAATTCCTCCGGATGCGCCTTCACATATTCATAGATCTCCTTGATATTGTCGTGGAATTTCATATCCAGACAATAATTATTGATGATAAGCTGATTCACATAAGGAACGATGGACTTCACCTTATCCACATCCAGCAGCAGGCCATTGGTGGACATGAAAATAAAGACATCCGGCAGCTGCTGTCTGGCATATTTATGGAATTCAACGATTCTCGTATCCAGCCAGGGTTCATTATTGCCATAAAGGGTGAGATGTCCCTTATAGCCCCAGTCACGAAGCTGGTCAATAATATTATAATACAGGCTCTCTTCCATCCGCGCAAAAGGACGCTTTTCCGCGTTCTTATTCGCAGTACAGAATTCACAGGTGCTGTTGCAGCGGTTGATCGTCTCCAGATTGACCACATTGGGATGCGGAATCGGATCGCTGTTCATGAAATATTCGATATACTTTCTCTGGGATTTCCCCCTGGTTAAAAACTGAAGGGTCAAATATCCCTCGCTCGCCAGCTTCGGAAAATATTTTCTCATATTCCACCCGAAAGAACCGGCGTAATTATGAACTCTGATTGGCATCTTTCCTATCTCCTTTTATCCAACTGAGCGCGCAGGCACGCGCTTTCATCATATCACCGCAACGGCTG
>USKC01000363.1 GCA_900555195.1 uncultured Lachnospiraceae bacterium | reverse complement strand
CGCCCACAATGATCTCTTCCAGGCCCGTATTGAATTCCTGGAAAATCTGAATGGCGCCTTCCTGGGCGATCTGGGTGATCCCCTTGACGAACTGTTTTCTCTTCATGGTATCCACCTGGCGCACCCTGGCGAAGTGTTCGGGCGCGAAAGTGGGAATGCCTTCATAGGCAAAATTTTCCTTGGGCATACAGAGTGTGTCGCCAATGGAAAAAATTCCCGGATCGAACACGCCAATGATATCTCCTGCCCAAGCTTCATCCAGGATCTTCCTTTCACTCGCCATCAGCTGCTGGGGCTGGGACAGGCGCATCACCTTGCCGCCCTGCACATGCCTGACCTCCATGCTGGCATCAAACTTTCCGGAACAGATGCGCATGAAAGCGATGCGGTCCCTATGCGCCTTATTCATATTGGCCTGAATCTTAAACACAAAGGCGGAAAAATCATGCTCCACCGGATCGATCAGCCCGCAGTCCGCCCGCCTGGCAAGGGGCGGCGTGGTCATGGTGAGGAAATGCTGAAGGAAAATCTCCACGCCAAAGTTGGTCAACGCGGATCCTAAAAAAACAGGAGTCAGGTCACCGCTTCTGACCAAATCCAGATCGAATTCCGCACTGGCCCCATCCAGCAGTTCCACCTCTTCCAGGAGTTTTTCCATAGCCTCTTCTCCGATATATTCCCGAAGGGTATCCGTATCGGAAAGAGGGATTTCCATCGCATGGCCCTCTTTTGTCCCTTTTTCTGTATCAGAATAAGTTATGACACAGCCTCTGTCCCTGTCATAGACGCCCTTGAACGCCTTGCCGGAGCCAATCGGCCAGTTTTTGGGGCAGGTAGCGATACCCAGTTCCTTTTCGATCTCATCCAACAGATCAAAGGTGTCGTTGGCATCCCGGTCCATTTTGTTGATAAAGGTAAAAATCGGAATTTTCCGCATTACGCAGACCTTAAACAGCTTTCGGGTCTGCGCCTCCACGCCCTTGGATGCGTCGATGACCATGACCGCGGAGTCCGCCGCCATCAGCGTACGATAGGTATCCTCGGAGAAGTCCTGATGTCCGGGCGTATCCAGGATATTGATGCAGTATCCGTCATATTCAAACTGGAGAACAGAGGAGGTGACGGAAATTCCTCTCTCCTTCTCAATCTCCATCCAGTCACTCACCGCATGCCGGGCCGTGGCTTTTCCCTTTACGCTACCCGCAAGGTTGATCGCTCCGCCGTAAAGCAGGAACTTCTCGGTCAGCGTGGTCTTGCCCGCGTCCGGGTGGGAAATGATGGCAAAGGTTCTTCTTCTGTTGATTTCAGTTTTTAAATCGCTCACTGTCTTCCTCTTTCCTGTCTGCCGCGTCCATGCGCGGCATGTTTATCGTAAAAGATTGGGAACTGCGCAGGCAGACGCGTTTCCCCAATCCAGGTTTATTGGGAACATTCTCAAAATCATGTCCCGCCTACATTGGCTTGCGTATCCCGGGCAGGAGGCTCGTTCCTGCAAACCTGGGCTCAATCCCGAAGCAGTCCAGCACCGTGGCTCCAATATCCGCAAAGGTCGGTCTGGTTCCCAGATTGACGGGCGCAATTTTCTCCCCGTAAATTACAAGCGGCGTGTATTCCCGTGAGTGATCCGTGGATACGGTATAACCCGGATCACAGCCGTGGTCAGCCGTAATCATGAGAATATCATCAGGCCGCATGCCTGAAAGGAACTGGGGCAGCCATTCGTCAAAGGCTGTCAAAGCCTTCGCATAGCCATCAATATCATTTCTGTGTCCGTAGAGCATATCATAATCCACCAGATTGATGAAGCAAAGTCCATTGAACTCCTTCTTCTGATACTCCAGCGTCCGCTGCATCCCTTCCGCATTTCCCCCAGTATAGACATGCTCTGTGATTCCTTTTCCGGCAAAAATATCATAAATTTTCCCCACAGCAATCACATCATGTCCGTTTTCCTTCAGCTGGTCAAGCATGGTTACGGAAGGCGGGAGGATGGAGAAATCGTGACGGCGGGAGGTTCTTACATAATGGCCGCTCTCCCCTTCAAAGGGACGGGCGATCACCCTGCCCACTCCATGCTCACCGGTAAGAATCTCCCTGGCTATCCGGCAGTATTCATACAGGGTTTCCGGCGGAACCACTTTTTCATGCGCCGCGATCTGGAACACGCTGTCCGCAGAGGTATAGACGATGAGTTTTCCGGTCTTCACATGTTCGTCTCCGTAGTCCTTTATGACCTCTGTTCCGGAATAGGGGCGGTTGCAGAGAACGCCTCTTCCCGTGCGGCGGGTGAATTCGTCAAGAACTTCCTGCGGAAATCCGTTCGGATAGGTGGGCAGAGGGCGGCCGGAATAGATTCCAGCGATCTCCCAGTGTCCGATAGTGGTATCCTTCCCCTTGGAGGCCTCGCGCATACGGGCAAAAGCCGCGCGGGGGGAAGGCACGTCTGGCTGCCAGTCAATACCTTCGATGTTGAACAGGCCGAGGGAGGCCATATTCGGCATATGGAAATATGGGCTCGAGGCCGCGCTTTTTAAGGTATTGGTACCCTCGTCGCCGTAGTCGGCCGCGTCCGGCTCCGCTCCGATGCCGACGCTGTCGAGGACGATGAGGAAGATGCGGTTGGGGTGTGATGTATTTGGATTCATGTGAGGGGTCTCCTTTTTTTCTGGGGAATTGCGCTTTTTTGGGGGGATCGGTAGCGATAGGACGCAGTGCACTCGATTCCGCTTCGCTCCATCTCGTTCACGGGCTTCGCCCTATGCAAAAAGGAAGAGAGTGTGTCGCCCTCGTGCAAGCACGGTGCGGCACACTCTCTTCCTTTTTGCGCACTGCTCATTGCCTGCGCGGACATTATACCAGCATTTTTTTGATTTGTATAGTCCACAGGGGGAGTGAAAATTCGGTTTTTTTCGTCAAAGCGGAACAGTTCCGGCAGTTCGGGCGGGGTTTTGGGGTTGGGAAACGGCTGTGGGGCGGGATATGGCTTCCGTCTGGCCTGGTTTCCTGTCGGATGGCTGCAGGGCTGGCTGGATTCTGTTTTTTGCATACCTATGAAAAAATTATGCTGTTTCTTGCCTTTGGGTGCACAGTCCTCTTCCGCCGTCCTGGCGGCGTTGTTTGACGCCCGGACGGGCGGAGTTTAGCCGCCAGGCGGAAGAGGGCCGGGGAGCCAAAGGCTTAGAAACAGCCAATTTTTACAGCGGTATGCA
>USKC01000362.1 GCA_900555195.1 uncultured Lachnospiraceae bacterium | reverse complement strand
TGGTCGCCCGCATGGACATCAACGCAACATCAGAAGCCCTGTTCAAAGAACATCCGGAATGGTATTGCAGAGATAACAATCATGAGGTAATCCGCTCCCAGGGGCGATATGTGACCTGTGTGAATGGAGGGTATTACAGGGAATTTCTTCCGAGGGTTTTCCGGGAAATCATAGAGAAATATCATCCGGATGGTTTTGCGGATAATAGCTGGGCAGGGCTGAAATGGGATACCATTTGCTACTGTGATGCATGCCGGCGGGAATTCATGGAGGAGTGCGGAGAAGAGCTTCCGCAAAAGGCGGATTGGTCCGATCCGGTCTATCGGAAATGGATCAGATGGAACTTTAAGGTGAGGGTCAGAAATTGGAAGGAATTCAATCGAATCACAATGGAGGCGGGAGGAAAAGACTGCCGTTGGTTTGGGATGCTAACAGGAGATCCGTTCAATACCGGAGGAAGGTTCTATGATCTGAAAGAGTTGGCAGGGAATGCGGATTTTGTGTTCAGCGATCAGCAGAGCCGGGAAGGCATATGCGGATTTGAGAAAAACAGTGTGAGCGGGCAAATTCTGAAGCAGCTGGCCGGAGAAAATGTTACGGTTGCGGAGAGCATGGCGCACTATTATAAGGGTATCAGAACCTTCCGCCTGTCTGCAGCGCCGGCAGCGGAGGTAAGGAAGTGGATGCTTTGCGGACTTAGCGGCGGCCTGGCACCCTGGTATCATTTCGTTGGCGGAGGCACGCAGGATCGGAGAAAGTTCCGAATTTCTGCAGATTTGTTCCGATGGCTGCAGGGGACGAAACCCTATTTTGAAAAGCGGCAGAACTGCGCTGCGGTCGGGCTGATCTGGAATCAGGAGAGTGCCGTTTATTATGGAAGAGGAGCGGGGGAAGAACGCTGCGGTTATCCCTTCTATGGCTTTGCAAAAGCATTATCCCGGGCAGGAATTCCGTTCGTGCCGGTACATGCGGATCAGCTGTATCTGCATGCGGACCGGCTGAGAGCAATTATTCTGCCTAATGTGGCCATTTTGTCAAAAGAACAGGAGGAACAGGTGCTCCATTTCCTCGATAAAGAGGGCGGCCTGGTTATGACAGGGCTCACCGGACGGATGGATGAGGAAGGAGAAAAAAAGCAGGAAGATGGAAGGCTTTGGGAAAGGCTTGGACTTCGTGATCTGGAAGGAACAGTGGGATCAGAGGGCAGCGCAGATTGGATGAATCATGATTCTCACAGTTATCTGCGGGTGAAAAAGGAGGCTGCTGCGGCCGCGGAAGCTTTATGCGCGGGGCTGGAGGAGACAGATCTTCTTCCGTTTGGAGGGGAAGTGATCCGGACAGGAAGCGATGGAAGGCTTTCTTCCGTCATGCATCTGATACCAGCTTTTCCGATCTATCCTCCTGAATTTGCCTGGATAAGGGAAGAAGCGGAGGATGTGACAACCGTATATGCGGGCGAACTGGAGAGCGGGGCCAGGGTGGTCTATATGCCGGCGGATCTGGATCGCTGCTACTTGAAATACTGCCTGCCGGATCTGGGAAGGGTGCTGGCAAATGCGGTAGATTATGCCGCAAGGGATCGTTTCCCGGTTAAGGTGGAGGCAAAAGGGCATGTTCATTGTGATGCCTATCTGCAGGGAGAAACGCTGATTATCCATCTTGTGAATCTGTGCGGATGCGACGGACCGGTCGGAAGCGTGACGGACACGCTGCCCACAGGGCCTGTATCCATCAGAATTGAAGATGCATTTGATCGGAAAGCGGTATCGCTGGTAACTGGGGAGGTGCTACCGCTGCGCCGGGAGGGAGATTGTCTATGTATCAGGCTGGAACGGTTAGAAGAACAGGAGATGCTTCTGTTACAGAAGAAATGAAAAAGATGCATGAGGATGCGCGGCGCATCATCCACAGGACGATTCAGGATGTGCTTCCCGCAAAGGCGGTCAGGGAAACGCTGAGAGAGCTCCCTCTTGCGGAGGATATCTGTGTGATCGCCATAGGAAAGGCGGCATGGGGGATGGCAGCGGAGGCCTCCAGGATTCTGGGCCCCCGGATCAGGCGCGGCATCGTAGTGACGAAATATGGTCATGCGCAGGGAGAGATTCCAGCGTTTCGCATCATGGAGAGCGGTCATCCCATGCCGGATGAAAATTCTGTAGCGGCTGCGGAAGCGGTGCTGCGAATGGCGGATGAAGCGGAAAAGGAAGAGGTCCTGCTTCTTCTTTCCGGAGGAGGTTCCGCCCTGGTGGAGATGCCGGCTCCAGGATTGGAGCTGGAGGAGGTGAAGAGGGTAACGGAGCTCCTCTTAAAATGCGGCGCGGATATCGTCGAAGTGAATACGGTGCGAAAGCATTTATCCGCCATAAAGGGCGGGAAGCTGGCGAACCGGATTTGGCCGGCGAAAGGGTACGCGATTATCCTTTCGGACGTCGTAGGCGACCATCCGGAGATGATCGCATCCGGAATGACCTATCCGGACGATACGAACGCGTCAGATGTCATGCGTGTAATCGAAAAATACCGGCTGGATGTGGGGGAACGGGTGAAGGATGTGCTGCGTGAATCGGAGAAAATGCCGGTGGATAATATCAGGAACATCGTAAAGGGCAATGTGGAAGAATTGTGCCGGGCTGCCGTTATCCATGCGCAGGAGGCAGGATACGAGCCGTATCTTCATTCCGCTTCCATTAAGTGGGAGGCAAAGGAACTGGGACAGTGGTTTGTTCATATGGCGGATAAGCAGCTTCCGCTATCCCATCCCATAGCGGTCATCGCCGGAGGCGAAACGGTCGTTCGGGTGACAGGAGAGGGGCTGGGAGGAAGAAACCAGGAGATCGCCCTTCAGGCCGCATTGGGCTTAAGGGGCAGGGAGAATATCGTTTTGTTTTCCCTGGCCTCAGACGGGACGGACGGACCTACGGACGCTGCTGGGGGGATTGTGGATGGCTGGACGGCCGCACGCATGCAGCGCTGCGGAATCGATCCGGAGGATGCCCTGCTAAACAACGATTCCTATCACGCGCTGGAGGCTGCAGGCGGTTTGATTTTCACAGGCCCCACCGGGACGAATGTGAACGATGTGACCGTAATGCTGATGAGGCCTGCCGGAGGATGAGTTCCTCTGCGGCTTCCCAGCCTGTCCGGCGCCGCTCTTGCCCATGCTCGCCGCCGGGCAAAGGGGATGCTGAGCAGTAACAAGTAAGCGCCCAA
>USKC01000361.1 GCA_900555195.1 uncultured Lachnospiraceae bacterium | reverse complement strand
TCGCGCAGTGCTTTCTGACAAACTCGCAAAACGCCTCATCCCGTTCTTCTTCTCCAGGAGGGAGAAGAAGCAGCCTGTGCGCCAAAAATTTCAGATTTGAGATCAGGCAATCTCTGTAAAACGAACCATCCGCCGGAAGAGAAAGATGCTCCTCCAAAAGATCAACCACTCCCTGAAGCAGATTGGTCATTGCCCAGGCATCTCTGACTTTTATGTCAAACTCCGCATCCACCAGATGAATGGCGATGGACGCCGCCTCATCATCAGGGAGCCGGATCCCCGTACGCTCTTCAATCAGCCGAAGGGCATACATTCCGATGTCAAACTCCTGCGGATAAAATCGCTTGATCTCTCCATAAAGCGCATTGGAAAAATCCATTCCGTCTTCAAACCGGCCAATGGCAAAACCGATATGATCCGTCAAGGTAAGATATACATTCTGACTCAATCTCGTATTCAGGTTCTCTTTCGCATAAGAAATAATATCCGCAGATACTTGAATATATTCCAGAGGCATGCTCGCCAGCAGATCCTTGAACTTTTCCCTGACATTCCTGCTTTCCAACCGGAAGACTTTTTCGATTTCACCATCCCTGATAAAGCCTCCGGGCTTTTTCTGAAATCCAATTCCTCGGCCCATGATAATCAGCTCGTTGCCTTCGTCATCCCAGGAGGATACCACATTATTATTAATCACTTTTTCAATAACCATACCAGTCCTCTGAGCAAGAAGTTCTTCCGGCCCATAATACCTGAAGCAACGGATGCCTCGCTCCGCACTCCTTCTTAGATTTATGCTAATAAAAAAACCACATTTTATAAATCAACCAGTATTGCCATCTCCACATGGGAACTTCTCTACGATTAACTTATAAAATCTGGTTTTGCCTGCCTGACAGTAACAACCCATCCCGTTATTCACTTTATCATCCTTGCTTAGGACTTAGCATATCAAATCAACTAATAAATGTCAAGTCAATTCCGTTATTTTTGTTTCAATTCAACATTTTTTCCCTTCAATTTTGTGCACATATCACACATTTCTTTTTCTCCATTTTCGTCATTTCGTTCTCCAGCATAAATAATCTCTAATTTTTCCCTTTAAGACATTCAAGTGATAAATCAACAAAGATCCCTTTCCGCTTTTCATTGTTTTTTTACAGCCAATATCACAATGTCCTTACTTTCCGGCCCGCTCGGAGGGGTCCCAAGAAACGAAACTTTTTTCCACACAAACGCATGAATTATGTTATAATGTCATTCATAGACTATAACAATCAAATGAATCAGATCAGGAGTTCCCATGAAAGCGAATAAAAATCTTTTCCTTCCACTGTGCATTCTGTCCTTTGTCCTCTGTTTTACCGGTTGCGGTTCGTCTTTACAGGATGATGGTTCGCAGTCAACGGTTCCAGAAAGCGAAACCGGCACTGAATATGTATCCGATAATACTGCCCAGGAACAGGGTTCTTCCTCTCTGTCCTCTGACGGGCAGGTTCCCCGTGATCTGACGGGATTAAAGCTCTCCATTCTCGGAGACAGCATTTCCACCTTTGATGGCTACATTCCCACAGATTATAATATTTTCTATCCTGGCAGCGGTGAAATCAGCACCGTGGAAAAAACCTGGTGGTGGCAGGTATTGAATGCAACCGGAATGGAGTTAAATGCCAATGCCTCTTCTTCCAATACCAATATCACCGGGGACTCCTTGGATACTTCGGGAAGCGCTCCGGGCTGCAGCACCAAGCGCATGATCGATCTCACCCCCGGGGACGATGGGCCTGCTCCCGATATACTGATCGTCTTTATGGGGACCAACGATTTTCTAAGAAGTGTAGAATTAGGCTCTTTCACAGCGCCCAGCCCACAGGATGAAGGCGTTGTTACCAACTTCTGCGATGCGTATGAACTCATGCTCCAGAAGCTCGCCGCCCTGTATCCGGATGCGGAGATCTATTTCTGCACGCTGCTGGAGACCAGCGCAGGTGACGTGGACGACAATCCGCAGGCCTACCCTTCCACCAACAAAAACGGAAATACCATCGGTGACTTCAACGCAGAAATTGCCACCATCGCTTCTGCCTACAATTATCCCGTCATTGATGTCCATAACTGTGGAATTACCTATGAAACCCTTAGCCAATACACCAGCGACGGCACGCATCCCAATGCAGAAGGCGCTCGTTTGATCGCAGAATACATTACCAATGCCCTGTTGTACTAGTTCTTTATTCACGAAGAACCTGGAAATGGAAAGTCCACTGTATTCCAGCGCTTTCCGTCCCAGGTTCTTTGCCTTGACAAACGCCTTTTATCTATGATACTGTAACCGAGAATTATATACACCTGAGGAATTTATTTACATGAAAAAACATCTTGGACATACTCTTATTATTTCTACATTATCATGCGTTCTCGCATTTGCTAATACTCCTATCTTGGCCAAGGCAGATGAGTTGGCGGCAGTTACATCTTTAGCAAAGGCTTCTACTATAATAAATGGCGTCTTAACAGAAGTATATGCAGATGACACAGACGGTTCTGCAAATACCACAGTCAGCCTGGAAGGAAAGAAACTGTCTGTTCTGGGTGACAGCATTTCTACATATACGGGAACCATGCCGGCTGATTATAATATTTATTATCCGGAAAGCGGTGATATCACATCTATCGACCAGACTTGGTGGGGGCAGGTGTTAACGAACACCGGCATGGTTCTGTGCTCCAACGACTCTTCCGCCAATACGAACGTAACGGGAAATTCCCTCGCTCTGGATGGTTCGGCTCCCGGATGCAGCATCCGGCGTATTGTGGATTTGAAGGGAAAGGATGGAAGCGTCCCTGATGTAATCATCATATATATGGGTATCAATGATTTCTCCAGAAGCCGTACACTGGGCAATTTTACAGGCCCCAGCGTACAAACAGAGGGGGAAGTGATGGTATTTACCGATGCGTATGAACTGATGCTCCAGAAAATCAAAACGCTCTATCCGGCCGCAGAGATTTACTGCTGCACGCTTATGGACAGAGGCGCTTTTGCAAGCCCGCAGGATGCGCCTGCCGTCAACTTGAATGGTGATACCGTGGCTGATTTCAACCGTCAAATTACGGCGATCGCTGCTGCCTATGGCGCTTCCACCATTGATCTGTATAATTGCGGCATTAATTATACGAATTTGAACCTCTTCACAACGGATGGCATTCATCCCACGCGAATCGGCGCCAGTGTTCTG
>USKC01000360.1 GCA_900555195.1 uncultured Lachnospiraceae bacterium | reverse complement strand
TTGCGGATCTGTTCCATTTGGACAGGCATCGGGAGGAGATCCTCGCCATGGACGGATTCGGCGAGAAATCCTATCAGAACCTGATGGAGAGCATTGATCGGGCAAGGACGACCACGCTGGCGCGGGTGATTTATGGCCTGGGGATCCTTAACATCGGCCTGGCGAATGCCAAGATGATCTGCCGGGAATATGAAGATGATCTGGAACGGATGATGCAGGCGGATGTGGAAGAATTAAGCCTCATTCCCGGCGTGGGCGCCGTGATAGCCGGCACCTTCCATGCGTACTGGCAGTCGGAGAAAAACCGGGAAGACATGGAGCTGCTCATGCAGGAACTCGTAATTGAGCGGACGGAAGCGGATCCCTCTTCTCAGGTTCTGAAGGGCCTGGTATTTGTGGTGACAGGTAGCCTTACGCATTTTGAAAATAGGAGCGCGCTCAAGGAAGCGATTGAAGAAAAGGGCGGCAAAGTGACGGGCAGTGTGACCGGCAAGACGACCTGCCTGATTAATAATGACAACACCTCTAATTCCGCGAAGAACAAGAAGGCGAGAGAATTGAATGTGCCAGTGATTACGGAAGAAGAATTCATGAGGAAGTATCTGGACTGGGAGGAATAAGACATGCCGATTAAAGTACAAAGTGACCTTCCCGCAAGGGATATTCTGGAAAATGAAAATATATTCGTCATGGACGAATACCGGGCGCTGCATCAGGACATGCGCTCCCTGCAGATTTGTATTCTGAATCTGATGCCGGTGAAGCAGGATACGGAGCTGCACCTGCTGCGCTCCCTTTCCAATACGCCTCTGCAGGTGGATGTGACCTTTATGAAAATGAACAGCCATATTTCCCTGAACACATCCATCACTCATTTGAATCAGTTCTATCATCCGTTCGACGAATTGAAGGAAAATAAGTATGACGGCCTGATCATTACAGGGGCGCCGGTGGAACAGCTTCCTTTTGAAGAGGTGGACTACTGGACGGAGCTGTGCGAGATCATGGAGTGGTCCAAAACACATGTGACCAGCACTTTTCACATCTGTTGGGGGGCTCAGGCGGGGCTGTATTATCACTTCGGGCTGAACAAGGTCCTTCTCCCCCAGAAACTTTTCGGCGTCTATGCGCATAGGGTGCTGAACCGGAAGGTGCCGTTGGTGCGGGGCTTTGATGATATTTTCTACATCCCCCACAGCCGGCACACGGCGGTTCCGGCGGAAGCGATCCATGCTTGCCCGTCCTTATTGGTAATGGCAGAATCCGACGAGGCCGGTGTTCTTCTGTGCATGGCAGAGGAAGGAAAGCAGATCTTTGTGATGGGCCATCCGGAATACGACCGCTATACCTTACATAACGAGTATATACGGGATAAGGAAAAGGGGCTTCCCATCAGCCTGCCCGTGAACTATTATCCGGAAGACGACTGCACAAAGCGGCCCCTGTTGCTGTGGAGATCACACTGCAATGATTTGTATACGAATTGGCTGAATTACTATGTGTATCAGACGACACCCTATGATATTCGGGAAATCAGCAACAGCAAGGCTGTTTTCGAGTGATTATTTCATGATGACATAAATGTGAAATTCATGTAAATTGTTATGTTTTCACGTATCATGACGGGCAAATGGTGTCAAAATGGTGTCAGTAGTAGAAACAAAATGGTGTCAAATAATTGCTTTATTTGACGGAAAAATACGATAGAGAGTTAACTTAAGAGACCACTGTAAATCAGATATATGTTTTCAGTGGTCTTCTTATATGGGTTTTAATGATGTAATTATACAGCATATTTTTATGCGATAAGAGTGATAAATAGTAAAGGAGGCTATATGGAACAAAATAATATTTTAAGAATGAAGGAACTGATCATAAAACTTTTAGAAGCGTCCCGGGCATATTATGCCGAGGACAGGGAGATCATGAGCAATTATGAGTACGACCGCCTCTATGATGAACTGGAGGCACTGGAAAAGGAAACCGGAACCGTGCTGGCGGGAAGTCCGACCATCACCGTGGGTTATGAGGCGGTGGACGAGCTTCCCAAGGAACGTCATGAGAGGCCCATGCTTTCTCTGGGAAAGACGAAGAGCAGGGAGGAGCTTCGGGACTGGTTGGGAAACCAAAAAGGGCTTCTTTCCTGGAAGCTGGATGGGCTGACGATCGTGCTTACCTATCGCGATGGAACTCTGTATAAGGCCGTCACACGCGGCAATGGTGAGATTGGCGAAGTGATCACCCCGAATGCGAGGGTGTTCGTAAACATTCCGCTGTCCATTCCTTATCAGGGAGAGCTCATCCTGAGAGGGGAAGCGGTCATCACCTATGAGGATTTTGAACGAATCAATGAAAAGATCGAAGATACAGCTGCCCGTTATAAAAATCCCCGCAATCTTTGTTCCGGCTCGGTCAGGCAGCTGAACAATGAGATTACGGCGCAGAGAAACGTGCGCTTCTACGCCTTTGCACTGGTGTCCGCCGAGGGAGTGGACTTTGCCAATTCCAGGGAGAAGCAGTTTGAATTTCTGGAAAGCCAGGGATTTGAGGTGGTGGAATATAAACGGGTGAACCAGGAAACGATCCTGTCCGCAATCGATGCCTATGAGGAAAAAATTCAATCCTTCGAGATCCCATCAGACGGTCTGGTTCTGATCTATGATGATATCGAATACGGGCTTTCGCTGGGCAGCACGGCGAAATTCCCCAGGGATTCCATCGCCTTTAAGTGGGAAGACGAGACCGCCCAGACGACCCTGACAGAGATCGAATGGAGCGCCAGCCGCACGGGGCTCATTAACCCGGTGGCCATCTTTGAGCCGGTGGAGCTGGAGGGAACGACGGTGAGCCGGGCGAGCGTGCACAATGTGAGCATCGTGAAGAGCCTTCAGCTGGGAATCGGAGATCAGATTACCGTTTATAAGGCGAATATGATCATTCCGCAGATTGCGGAGAACCTGACCCGCAGCGGCAATCTTCAGATTCCGGAGATCTGTCCTGTCTGCGGAGGGAAAACGCGCATTGAACAGGTGAATGATGTGGAGTCCTTATATTGTACCAATCCGGACTGCGATGCAAAAAAGGTGAAGGCATTCACCCTGTTCGTCAGCCGGGATGCGCTCAATATCGACGGACTCTCAGAAGCTACGCTGGAAAAGTTCCTCGGAAAGGGATTCCTGCATCGTTTTGCGGATCTGTTCCATTTGGACAGGCATCGGGAGGAGATCCTCGCCATGGACGG
>USKC01000359.1 GCA_900555195.1 uncultured Lachnospiraceae bacterium | reverse complement strand
AGCAGAGGCTGTGCATCGCGAGGGCGCTCCTTAAAAAGCCGAAGGTTCTCATCCTGGACGATTCCACCAGCGCGGTGGACACGGCAACAGAGGCCAGGATTCGGGAGGGGCTGGCGGCCTATCTTCCCGGAATGACCAAAATCATCATCGCACAGAGGGTGTCCTCCGTGCTTCATGCGGATAAGATTGTCATTCTGGAGGATGGGAGGATACATGCCGTGGGAACCCATGAAGAACTGTTGGCAAAAGATTCCATTTATCAGGAGATTTATTATTCACAGCAGGAAGGAGCGGGATTATAATGGCCAGATACAGCGGATATGCGAGACCGAAGGATGGGAAAAAGACCATCCGGCAGCTTCTTCACTATATGGGATTCTACAAATGGTCGATGGCGCTGGTGGCGCTGCTTGTGTGCATCAGCAGCCTGGCCAATATCATGGGAACCTATATGCTCAAGCCGGTGATCAATCAGTTCATCCTTCCGAATGATACGGACGGGCTGATCCGGGCTCTTATACGGATGGCTGTCATGTATGGGGCGGGCGTGCTCGCCACGTTTGGTTATAATCAGCTCATGGTGATCACCTGCCAGAAGATTGTCGGAAGGATCCGGCGGGATCTGTTTGAACATACGCAGAAACTCCCCCTTTCCTATTTTGATACCCATACGCACGGGGAACTGATGAGCCGTTTTACCAATGATGTGGATACGCTGACAGAGGCGCTGAACAACAGCTTTACCCTGCTGGTGCAGAGCTTTATCATGGTGAGCGGGACGATCATCATGCTGATCGTGCTGAATTTCCGCCTCTCCCTGATCGTGATCGCTTTTCTGGCGGCCATGTTCGTATTTATCCAATATAATGGAAAGAAGAGCAAAAAATACTATATTCAGCAGCAGAAATGCCTTGGCAGCATCAATGGATTTGTGGAAGAGATGGTGGCGGGGCAGAAGGTGGAAAAGGTGTTCAACCATGAGGAAAAGGATTTTGAAGAATTCTGCAGGCGGAATGAAGAGCTGAGACAGGCATCCACCAAAGCACTGTCCTATTCCGGAATGATGGTGCCCACCATAGTCAGCCTTTCTTACTTTAATTATGCTGTTTCAGCCTGTGTGGGCGGCCTGTTTGTGCTGGGCGGGCTGATGGATATCGGAAGCCTCGCTTCCTACCTGGTGTATGTCCGCCAGAGCGCCATGCCCATGAACCAGTTCACGCAGCAGATCAATTTCCTTTTGGCAGCCCTTTCGGGTGCGGAGCGGATTTTTGAGATGATGGGGGAAGAACCCGAGCCGGACGAAGGGCAGATAACATTGGTGGACGGACAGGACGGCACTTTCTCGTGGAAGGTGCCGATGCAGGATGGTTCCTTCTCGATGGTTCCGCTGAAAGGGGACGTGCGGTTCAATGATGTGGTATTCGGTTACACGCCGGAAAAGAAGGTGCTCTGCGGTATCAGCCTGTATGCGAAGCCGGGACAGAAAATCGCGTTTGTGGGTTCCACCGGGGCGGGAAAGACGACGATCATCAACCTGATCAATCGTTTCTATGAGATTCAGGGCGGAAGCATCACTTATGACGGCCTCGATATCCGCAATATCAGGAAGGATGACCTGCGCCGCTCACTGTCCATGGTGATTCAGGACACCCATCTGTTTACCGGAACGATTGCGGACAATATCAGGTATGGAAGGCTGGACGCGAAGGAGGAAGACGTGGTGGAAGCGGCACGGATCGCCAATGCGGATTCCTTTATCAGGCGTCTGCCGGAAGGATATCAAACCATGCTACACAGCGACGGAAGCAACCTGTCCCAGGGACAGAGGCAGCTTTTGGCCATCGCAAGAGCGGCGATCTCCAGGCCGCCGGTTCTGATTCTGGATGAAGCCACCAGTTCCATAGATACGCGCACGGAACGCCTGATCGAGAAGGGCATGGATAAACTGATGGAGGGGAGAACCGTGTTCGTGATCGCGCACAGGCTTTCTACGGTGCGCAATGCGAAAGCGATCATGGTGCTGGAAAAGGGAGAAGTGATCGAGCGGGGAGACCACGAAGATCTGATTGGGCAGAAGGGACGCTATTATCAGCTTTATACAGGCCAGTTTGAACTGGAATAATGAAAAAAACCGTGATAGAATAAAAAAGAACGGGTAAGATTGGAGGCGAGAGAATGGAGAAAAAAGAGATTCGGGAAGCGATGCTCGCAATGGAAGGTGCCAGGAAGCGGCTTTTGCATCCGTATTTCCAGAAATTGGGCCTGACTCCCGGTCAGCCTCGCATATTGAATAAGCTTTATGAACAGGATGGAATCACGCAGAAGAAGCTGGCGGATCGATGCGGCATGGATGTGGCAACGGTGTCAAGAAGCCTGGATAAGCTGGAAGAGGCTGGGTGGCTCGTCCGGCAGAAGGATCCGGACTGCAGGAGATCCTTTCTCATCGTGCTGACGGAGACCGGCAGGCAGAAGGCGGGAGAGGTGCATGAGAATTTCAGGCGGATCGACGAACAGATATGGAAGGACATTGATGAGAAAGAGATGATGGATTTTCTGGCCTGTGCGGAAAAAATCATCAGAAATTTGGAATCTTGAGAAAAATCCCCTTGCGTTCTGTATATAAAGGTGATATACTGTCCTATGGTTAATAAGATGATTAGACTAGAGTGGGCTTTCGGTCCACTCTTATTTATTCGATGGAAAAATTCGTTTTCTGTCGAATAAAAAGACGTGGATGCGCAAAGCGCGCACTTTTTAACATAAGAAAGGAATGGGTGAACGCATGTCAAAGGGCAAGACGGTGGAGAACCGTGCAGAAGAATTGCTCATCCCCATCGCAAAGCGGCACGGAGTGGAGATCTACGACGTGGAATATGTGAAGGAAGGCGGAGAATGGTATCTGCGCGCCTATATCGATAAGGAAGGCGGGGTGAACATTCAGGACTGCGAGGATGTGAGCAGGGCGTTTTCAGATCGGTTGGACGAAGAAGACTTCATTGAGGACGCTTATATCCTGGAAGTGAGCAGTCCCGGTCTGGGCCGGGCGCTGAAGAAGGATCGGCATTTTGAGAAAAGCCTGGGTGAGAAGGTGGAAATTCGTCTGTACCAGCCTCAGGATGGAAAGAAAGAATATGAAGGCGTGCTGAAGGCATATGATGGCACTACGGTGACGATCGACATGGACGGGGAAGAAAAGCAATTTGCGAGGCCGGATATCGCTTTGGTCAGGCTCGCGTTTGACTG
>USKC01000358.1 GCA_900555195.1 uncultured Lachnospiraceae bacterium | reverse complement strand
GCTGCCTTCTTCGCTTCATACAGGCGCAGGATCAGATCCTTGCTGCCATCTTCCGCAGGCTTCAGCGTGTCGAGGAATACGTTCTCCTTCTCTGTTTCAAACAGGCTGAAATCACGCCGTCCTCCGTCCGCAATCTGCGGCTTCACATTTACTTCGTATGCCTGTTTTACCACATCACAGTCCGCAAAGCTTCCTTCCCATGCCGTGAATGCATAAGTGAATAGATGCGTCCGGTTGTCCGCGCGCATTTCCGGACAGGCTGAGGCGCGCAGGAGCGTCAGATTCAGGCTGTTATCGTCCATGGAAATTCCATATTTGCAGTCGTTGAGCACGGCCGCCCCATGATTTGCCTCGCAAAGGGCGCTGTAGCGATGATTGCAGACCTCAAACCGATCCTTGTCATATAATCTGGAGCGATGCGCGGGCCTTTCCACATAGCCGAACTGAATCTCGTTGATCCCGTTCTCCGCATATACATTCACAGGGAAAGATACCTTCAGCAGCCTGTGCAGTTCTTTCCACTCCACCACGGTTTCAAATTCCAGTCTCCTGCTTTCGCTGGCCAGGCGGATGTACTGCGTATAGGCGGACTGGCTGATCATCCCGGTCACCTTCAGAACCGCTTCCAGCCCTTCTTCCTGAATCTCAACCTTTACCTGACGGGCCGCTTCCACTTCCTGCTCAATGTAGTTGGAATCAATATCCCAGGCATCATATCTGCGCGGAACATCTTTATATAGATGAAAACGGTTCAACGGGCGTCTGGCAAACTCTCTTCCGCTTTCCTTCAGGATAAAGGAAACTACTTCTCCCTCCTGGCTGACCGCAGCCCGGATCCATTCGTTTTCCATCAGGAAGCCCTCTTCCGTCCGACGGGCAACTGCCCCCTGCGTCCAGGCGGAATTCTCTTTTTCTTTCCTTCCTGCGTTCTGTTTTTCTTCCCATGAAGCAAGGGCCTCTCCGCTTTGTGCGCTTCCTTTCTGTACAAGCGAAACCGCTCCGCAGGGAGGAAGGCTCACAAGCGCTTTCACTCCTTCCGCCGTCTTCTGCACAGGAACCGGTTTTCCATCCGCTCCAACTGCCCCGTCCGCAAAGCGCTCTGGCAGCATCACCAGCGCCTTTCTTTCAAAGCTCAGAGAATTGAACACGGTGACCACTCCATCCTGTTTTGTAAGCAGCGCCTCTTTGGCGCCTTCCAGAATGTCCCCTGCCTGTGAAAGGATTTCTTCGTACGCCTTTTGTGCGTCCTCATAAACGCGGGCGATAGAAGAGCCCGGAAGGATATCATGGAACTGATGCAGCAGCACTCTTTTCCAAAGGGCGTCCGCCTCGGAAAGCGGATATTCCTTTCCTTCCAGCATCGCTGCCGAAGACCACATCTCCATTTCCCGGAGCGTAAGTTCGCTCTTTCTGTTGTTGCGCTTTACCATCGCTTGGGAAGTATAAGTGCCCCTGTGCGCAGAAAAATACAGCTCACCCACATAGGTATTCTTCGGGCCTCCCTGTTTTTCCATGTCGCGGAAGAATTCCACCGGCCCTTCCATCCGCACTTTCACGCCGCCTTCCAGATCTTTCTGGCGCAGGGCATATTCCACATGATCCCTGGCAGGGCCGCCGCCTCCGTCTCCATATCCGAAGGGAAAGAGAAACGCCTCCAGATCACGCGCCTGCGCCCTGTTCTTCCACACCGTATTGACTTCTTCCGGATCCGTGCGATAAGTATAGCTGGTAGGCAGGAAGGAAGTCACTTCAGAACCGTCTGCACCTCTCCACTTGAAATAGTGGTACGGGAATTTCTCTCCGTCGTTATAAGACCAGAAAATCTTCTGTGTTACCAGATATTTCACCCCGCAGCCCCGTAGGATCTGGGGCAGGGCTGCCGTATAGCCGAACGTGTCGGGCAGCCACAGCATCACGCTGTCCACTCCCAGAACCTCTTTATAATACCGTTTGCCATGCAGCAGCTGACGGATCAGCGCCTCACCGCTCGCCATATTTGTATCCGGCTCCACCCACATGGCGCCTTCCGCAATCCAGCGGCCGTCACGGATCGCTTTCCTTATCCGCTCAAACAGTTCCGGATAATACTGTCTGCACATCTCATACGAAGCGGGCTGACTCTGAATGAATTTATACTCCGGATACTCTTCCAGAAGCCGCAGCTGCGCGGCAAACGTACGCGCTGTCTTCCTGTGTGTCTCCGCCATGGGCCACAGCCAGGCAAGATCCAGATGCGCGTTGCCCACCGCATAGAATACGGGCTGTGTGGAACCGTTCGTCGCTTCCATCACTGGACGGAGACGGCGGGACGCTTCCCTGTAGCAGGCATTCCTTTCTTCCTGTCCCTGTTCAAAGTCTACCGTCAGCGTGAAATCTTCCAGTGCGTCAGCAATTTTAGAAGCTCTCAGGCTGGATTCGTCCAACGTAACCAGCAGCTTATTCAGCGTATCCACATCCATGTACAGCTGATAAGCATCTTCATTCCAGATACCATAGGTGCAGCTTCCCAGAACCCTTCTCCTGCCTTCTTCCAGGGGATTTTGGAACAATCCAGGAAGAACCGGCCCCGTTGCGCTGTGCGCGTCGGGCACCTGGGCGTAATAATGGCCCGCATAGGTTTCCATAAGGATCTCATAGGTTTCCCCGGCCTTCGCTTCCCGGGTGAGCACATTGTCCTCTATATAATGGTGGGCTTCATTCACCCAGTCCGCCCTGTAGGTACCAAAACTCTCCCCGTTGATGAACAGCGTGGATTCCCCGCCCGGCTGCAGCCGCAGCACGATCCGCTTTCCGTCCGCCCCGGCTGGAAGCGTAATGCTTCCCCTGAACCAACAGTATTCATAGGATTGCCCCCAGGTAAAGCCGGGAGCAACCGGTTCATACTTCAGATTCTGCGCTTCCTGCGGGCTGATATGTTCCCAGGTTCTGCATGCCTCCCACTGAATCTCACCCAAAGGCTGATACAGATCTTCCTTCAATGTCCGTATCCAATGCTTGATACGCTCCTCCCATTCTGAACTGATCAGTTTCATTCCCTCTTTCTTTTCCTCCTTCTTCTGCAGTGTCACATTTGGATGTCCCGCACATTCAACCGCCTGCATCGGTCTGCAGGGTACAGGGTCCCAATCATACTGTCTGGCCCGTTACGGTTATCATACAACGGTTCAGACGGTACCATTATACGATTGTTATAAAACTAAAAAAAAGGATTGACAATTTCTTCAAAATCATATAGAATACATCTTGTCGCGCA
>USKC01000357.1 GCA_900555195.1 uncultured Lachnospiraceae bacterium | reverse complement strand
TTTTAAAGTGGTTTGCGGAAAAAGAATGCAGCCACCCCCACGCCGCAGAAGCCGGATGCCCTTGTCTGGGGACCAAGGCGTCACAAACGAGGGCGACGGAACGGCATATGCGGCGGGCTGTAATCCCCTGGAGACACTTCCCTGGCGGGAAATCAGGCTTCCGTCTGCCGGTACACATAGATGGTATAAGGCGAGGATTCTTCCGTGTACTCTCCCAGCAGTTCAAAGCCCAATTCCGCCTCGTTGCTGATCTCGATCCTTGAGAACAGGTAAACGCCTCCCAGCTGACGGAAGGCCTCGCCATCGATATAGAGTGCGTCATCCGTCACTTCCATGGTCCGCACAGGGTTCCAGGTATTTTCGCCGGAACCTGAGAACAGGTAAGCCCGTGCTCCCCAGTCCCAGAAATAGGTATTCCATTCCTCCACCCGCTGCGTGGCCGGTTCAATCATGGCGCCAAAGGCTTCCTTATATTCCTGCGAATAGAACCCCAGATATCCATCAAGCGTGGAGATCCCGTTATAGGAAAGCACAGCCGGATGCATGCCGTAAGCGGCGCTGTACTCCCCCTGATAGCCAATGTCTTCTTTGATCTGGTCAAACAGTTCCTCCGAATAGAACTCACGGTAATTCAGATTCTCCACCTCTGTCCCCTTCACAAGGCGATAGGCATTGTAATAGCAGGTGGAATAGAAGTCATTGTATACAGCGGGCGTCAGCACCACCACTGCAAGGGATACCAGAAGAATCAGATTGCCTATCCATTTCTTTCTCTGATCGTACAGATATTTCACGATCAGAAACAGCGCCGCATACCAAAGAAAGGGATTGAAGAATACAGTCCGGTTGAACTGAAAGCCCTTTAGCGGAGGCACGATCGTCTCAAAGAGCCTTCGGAAGCTTCCCCAGTAATAGCTTCCATAGACCAGGCAGTTGCCGATGATAAAATAAAGCACCAAACAGAAACTATCGGTGAGAATCTTCTTTATTTCTCTTTTTCTCACAAAACAGATCACGCGATATGCGAAGAAGAGAAGGCAGAGAGGCAGCACAAACCAGGTATGGGAAGGCTGGGCGTGGAAAATCGCTTTGGTAAACACATCCCAGACCGTTGCCGCAATCTGCCCCGCCGAATAGTTATCCTCCGCCATGGTGACGCGCATGCTCACGGTATCGGAGAACAGCATCTCCCGAAACAACCTGTACTCAAACAGGATGTACCCCGCCGCCAAAAGAAACAGCGCCAGAATCAGCCTTACGCTCAAATGCTTGAAAACGTTCCCCCCTTCTTGGTTCTTCTTTGCCCTTTTGCTATCGCGCACCCAGAGGATCAGGATCGCCAATACCAGATACGCCAGGATGAAGAAGCCAAAATAGGAGAAATAGGAAAGAAGCGGATACAGAAATACAAAAAGATAGTTCCTGCCCCCTTTCCCAAAATAGATCCTGCGCAGGAGACAGATAATCAGCGGGATGGAGGCAAAGGCGATTCCATAGGCCGGGAACAACGGCAGCAGGCCGTAGATGAGCCCGACAAGCGCAACCGCGGGACGGTATTTCCGGTATTGCCCTTCCGGCCCTGTGCCGTAGATATCCCGCGCCAGCAGCATTACGGAAAATACTGCGATCAGGATTTTCAGAAAATATCCTGTCATATACGCAACAAAGGGCGGGAGCAGATAAAAAAGGATATTGTAGAGAGAGAATTCAGAACTCAGGTAATCCCGGGTGATTCCTCCCAGAATCGGAACTGTGGCATCCTGGCTGAAGAAAGCGCCCGCATGCTTCATCGCCTGAAAATGGCCCATAAACAGATCCAGATTGTCATGAACCGCAATATAGCTTCCTTCCCCGAAAAACGCAAAGACGGCGGCCTCTCCTACGATGACCGCGCCGATCAGAAACCAATACCATTTTTCCATGAAAAGCCGTCGCATTTTCTTCATCCCGATTTACCGTCCCTCCTGTATATCCTTTGCCGCCCGTTTTCTCTTTGCGGGCGGCATTCGCCTATCTTTGCTGCCGTTTTACTGCATACCGGCGCCGTCTTCCCGCTTCCTGTGTCTTTCGACCAGATCCGCGATGGTGACCTGATCCACCACATCGCTGATGGCGTCCGCCAGCTGTTTCCATATTCCCGCCGTATCACATGCATCGTAACGGGGGCATTCCCTTCCCCCTTCTCCCTCTTCCAGACAGGGGGAGGGGCTCAGATTCCCTTCCGTCAGGCGCAGGATCTGACCCACTGTATACTGGGAAGGCTCCAGAGCCAGGCGATATCCTCCCTGGGCTCCCCGTGTGCTTTTGACATATCCGGCCTTATTCAGAACAGCGATGATCTGCTCCAGATACTTTTCGGAGATCCCCTGGCGCTGTGCGATCTGCTTTACTTTAATGTATTCTCCGTCATCATGCAATGCCAGATCCAACATCACCCGAACCGCATATCTTCCTTTCGTTGATATCTTCATACTTCCTCCTGCATATCCTACTAAACCAATAAGTTTTATATGAGTTATTTTATACACCTATTTTTTCCATATGTCAATACTTATCTCAAATTTTTTGACTTTTCAATAATATCCCCGATCGTCACCTCCTGTGCCGTATCGAGAATGATCTGCCATATCTGGCTCCATATCTCCCGGGTGGCGCAGGTATTGCAGTCGATTCCGCAATCAGTTTCCTTTGTCAGGCACTCCACAGGAGCCAGTTCTCCTTCCTCAGCCTGCAGCACTTCCCTGACCGTTATCTCCCCGGCATCCCTTCCCAGGCAGTATCCCCCATGGGCGCCTCTGATGCTCACCACCAGTCCTTGCTCCTTCAGTTCCTTAATCAGGCGTTCGGAGTACTTGACCGAAAGCCCTCTTCTCCTGGCAATGCTGCCGATGCTTTCCAGCGCCCCATCCCCTGTATGCATGGCCAGGTCAGTGATGATCTCCAATGCGTAGATTCCCTTTGTTGATATTTTCATAGGCCTCTCATTTCTTTCCTAACTATTCTTGATATTCATTGTATCTGAAAAAGCGGCCCAGGGCAATTCTTATGTCCGTTTTTTTGTGAAAAACAATAAAAAGATTGTCAAATCCATTGACTTTTTTATAAATATATGCTAATCTGACGGGGTATTATCTATAGATTAGTTTTATGGATAATGCGGTATCTAATTATTTATTTTTATTTTTATGGAGGTATCGTAATGAAAGGTACAGTAAAATGGTTTAACAACCAAAAAGGCTACGGTTTCATCTCTGATGAGGCTGG
>USKC01000356.1 GCA_900555195.1 uncultured Lachnospiraceae bacterium | reverse complement strand
GCATGGAGGATCATCTGTCCACCTTTTTTTCCGGAATAGAAGATTATCCGGAAGGCGGCCCGGCCCGCACTTTTACGCGGGGAGGGCTGGAACGGATTCTGGAGAAATGCGGAATTGAGGAATATCATTTCTATTATCCTTATCCAGACTATAAATTCATGGACACTGTGTATTCTGACAGGAGACTTCCCAATCCGGGGGAGCTGTCCCGCAATCTGAGAAATTTTGACGGGGACAGGTTGCTTTTGTTCGATGAAAAAAATGCGTTCGATATGGTGCTTCGGGAGGGGCTTTTTCCCCTATACAGCAATTCCTATCTGCTGTTGACCGGCCCTGCGCCCAGGATCATTTACTCGAAGTTTTCCAACGACCGTGCGGACATCTATGCCATCCGTACGGATATTGAAGAGGATGCGCAGGGAAAAAGATGTGTGCGCAAGTATCCGGATACCCCCGCGGCTGCAGAACATGTGGAAAACATCTTCCGATACTGTGAGGCGTTGGGGAAAAGGTATGAGGGAAGCGGCCTTTTGATCAACCGCTGCGAGCTGGAGAGGGACGATGCGGGCGGAGTCTGCGCCGTGCTGGAATATCTGGAAGGAAAGACGCTGGAAGAGATACTGGATCGCTGCCTGGAAGAGGGGGATCAGGAGGGCTTTGACCGCCTGTTTTTGGAGTATCTGGATAAAATCCGCTTTCATGAGACCTTTCCCGTCTCGGATTATGATTTGATTTTCGGAAACATTCTCGTCGATTCAGAAGGACGATGGAATCTGATCGATTATGAATGGACCTTTGACGAATGTGTGGATACCAATGCGGTGGCTTACCGTTCGCTGTATTGTTATAAAATGGGAGATGGGAGAAGAAAGGGCCTTTCTTTGGAACGGTTTCTTTCCATGCTTTCCATCAGCGAGGAAAAAGCGTCTGAGTATCGGGCCAGGGAGCGGAGATTTCAGAAGGCTGTGACGGGAAATCGGGTATCCATTTCTGATATGCGCGTTTTGCTGGGAAGAAGGGCTGTGCCCTGGCAGCCGTTTTTCTCGGAACTGGAGCGCAATGCTGTGGAAGTTTTTGAAGACTATGGAAAGGGATACAGCCCGGAGCATTCCTACCATCTCTATCCCAGCTACATGGTGGCGGATCGGATGCGTGTGGGACTGCCGCTGAAGAAAGGAATCCGGGGCGTGCGCATTGATCCGGCGGAATGCTCCTGTGTGATCCGCATGGAGAAAGCGACGCTGGACGGAGAAGAGCTGGATCTGGCGGATAAGGCCGTTCTGGCTGTGAACGGCTGGGAATTGACGGAGAAAAAGGAAAAACAGCCGGTATTTTTCTTCCACACCAAGGACCCCAACCTGAATATCCGTCTGGAGAAGATGGAAAGGGAAGAGGGACAGATACTGGAACTGGAATTTGAGATAAGCAGGCTGACGGAGGAAGCTGCGGCAGCCCTGGATGCGAATCTGAAAAGGAGACATTGGTTTTGAATATAAAGAAACTGCTTCAGGCTCCTCTGAGAAGGAGGCAGACAAGGAGATATGAGGCCAGGATTGAGGAACAGACCGTTCGGTATCATGACTGGATCGTGCGCAAGGAGCAAAAAGAACAAAGCGGCTTGTCCCTGAAGGGGCAGGAACTGAAGCTCAGATGCATTCCTTTCGAGGAATGCGGCGTTTCTTTTCCCGCCGCCCGGCAAATGGAGGATGCACATGGCCTGCGGCCGGAAGACGGCGCCCAGGAGGATGGGGAGATCCTGGTTTTTTACGGGGGAGGCGTGCGCCCGGAGGATGGGGCGCTTGCGCGGATCGCGGATTATTTTGCCAGGCATCCCGAGATCATTTTGGCCTATGCGGATGAGGATGAACGCTTGGAAGAGAACGGCGGAAGGCGAACCAACCCCTGGCTGAAGCCGGATTGGTCTCCGGATACGCTGATGTCTTATTTCTATTTCGGCAATCTGTTCGCCGTCCGCGCCAAGGCGGCGGAGGCGGTGGAGTGGCTGCAGGAGGCAGATTACAGAAAAAATCTGTATGATTTCTGTTTGAAGCTGACGGATAAGGCTTCTCCCGGGCCGGAGGAAAACGAGGCAGCGCAGGCTGGGAAGAGAGCGGTGGGGCATATCGACAGCGTCCTGCTGCACAATGGCATGCCCATAGAGCCCTTCGGCATGGAAGAGGAATACGACGGGATCAAGCGGCAGGCGTACATACGCAGGGGGTGGCCCGAGAAGCCGTCAGGGATGGTGTCCATCATTATCCCGTCCAAAGATAATCCCAGAGTGCTTTCCACCTGCATTCATTCTATTCTGGAGGGAAGCAGCTACCTGGATTTTGAGATCATTGTTATCGATAATGGAAGCAGCGATAAGAACCGGAAACGGATCGAGAGGATGCTTTCGCTGATGACGGAGGGCTGCCGTTTCAGGTATGTCTATGAACCCATGGAATTCAATTTCTCCCGCATGTGCAACCGGGGAGCGGCCCTGGCGAAGGGGGATTATATCCTGCTGCTCAATGATGATATTGAAGTGCCGCAGGACGACTGGCTGGAGCGGATGGTGGAGAAGGCGGCCCTCCCCCATGTGGGAGCGGTGGGCGTCAAACTGCTGTATCCGGAAAGCCATACCATCCAGCATGCCGGCATTACCAATATACGGCTGGGCCCGGCGCATAAGTTGCAGTTTCGGGACGACCGGAACGATTATTATTTTCTGCGCAACCGGCTGGCATTTGACGTCCTGGGCGTGACGGGCGCCTGCCTGATGGTGCGCCGCAGCGTCTATGAGAAGAGCGGCGGGCTGAAGGAGGAACTGAGGGTTGCCTTCAATGATGTGGAGTTCTGCTACAGGCTGCATGAAATGGGATATCAGAACGTGGTGCGCAATGATGTGGCCCTTTACCACCATGAATCCTTAAGCCGAGGGCTGGATGACAGCGTGGAAAAACTCAAACGCCTGCATCAGGAACTGAACCTGCTCTATACCCTTCATCCCACATACTACGCGGCGGATCCCTACTATCATCGCTATTTGGTGCGGGATGTCCTGGATCAGGAATTCTATGCGGGCAACCGGTATGAATATGAAGACCGGGTGAATACAGTGGTTCCACAGGCCATGCGGGACGGGCTGCGTCCGGAATGGAAGAATGAAGTGCTGCGCATGGGAATCGAGTTCGCAGGGGATATGCAGAAATGGGAGACGGGCAGGCCCGGCGGCGGGGATTATTTCATCCAGGGCTGGTGCTATGCGCTTCAGGTGGACAACAGCCAGTATCGTTTTAACC
>USKC01000355.1 GCA_900555195.1 uncultured Lachnospiraceae bacterium | reverse complement strand
CCTTCATCCAGCATCTGAAAAAAATCCCACCTGTGGTTCTCCACGCTGTAACGCAGCTCATAGATTCTCCTGCGCCCGCCAATCTCTGAAGCACAGATATACTGTTCCATCCGGATGCCCACATAACGAAGCGTTTTCTGAGACAGGACGGCATCTATGTTCACCTTCCGAACCTGATGCGCCTCGTCCGCATATCGAAACCACAAAGGATGGAGTTTTCCTGTGGTATCGCACAGCGCTGCCACCTGAATCGGCAGATTTCTTTCTGCAACAGAGCGTTCCATCATCTCACCTTCTTCCGAACATTTGTTCTGTTTCCATCTTAACAGAACCACCTGTTCTTGTAAAGAAGGAGGGGCTGTTTCCAGCAATTCCCGCTGCCAGGGTGATTCAACCATCCACAAAATGCATAAACAGCATCATACTTCCTTATTGAACCGATAGCCAATGCCCTTGATCGTCTGGATATATTTTGTTTTGCCAAAGGGCGCCTCTATTTTTTTGCGCAGGCGGCTGATAACCGCCATTATGTTGCTGTCATCGTAGCAGTACTCCTCTTTCCAGACCTCTTCATAGATCCGCTGCTTCGTCAGGATCTTTCCCTGATTCCTGGCAAAGAACACAAGTAGATCGAATTCCTTTGGAGGGAGTTCAACCTTTCCGTTGCCGGTGGTGACCGAACGGTTATCCATATCGATCTCCAGTCCGTCAAACACAAGCCGTCCATCATCCTGATTTTCCCGGCTAAAACGGGTATAACGCCGTATCAGAGAAAGGATGCGGGCCGTCAGTTCCTCCATGTCAAAGGGCTTTGTCACATAATCATCCGCTCCTGCGCGCAGTCCCCTCACCTTGGAAATGCTGTCATCCCGAGAGGTAAACATAAGAATGGGAACGTCGTTTTCCTGTCGGATCTTTTCCAGGGTCTCAAACCCATCCATGCCCGGCATCAGGACATCCAGAATCACAAGCTGATATTCTTTCTCCTTTAATTTGGCCAATCCCTCTTTTCCCGTACTGCAGGAATCCGCTTCTATGTTTTCCGCCATGATGCTGCGCTTTATCAAAGCGCAGAGTTCTTCATCATCATCTATCATCAAAATACGATTCATCCCGGCCCCTCCTGCCCGGTTTTTCCGGAAGCTTTGCCGGCCATATGTCCGCGTCCATTCGCGGTGCGCAAATCACATAAAAGCAGTTCATTCCGTTCCGGCACTCCACACCCAGCTTGGCATGATGGTTCCCCGCGATCTTCCCGGCGATTGCCAGGCCGAGGCCATATCCCGTGCAGGAGCTCCTCACGCTCTCATCCCGGTAGAAACGCTGGAAAATCAACGTCCGCTTTTCTTTGGGGATCAGCTCCCCTTCGCTGTTCACCCAAAGCCGCGCCCGGCCATGCCCCAATGTCTCCAGCCGCACTTCCACCCTGCCTTTTTCACAAGTATATTTGACCGCATTGTCCAGAAGGACCTTGATCAGCTGGCCCAGCTGCGGCCCGTCCCCTTTCACGAGGACATTCTCTTCCACCTCATAACGCAGTGTCTTTCCTTCCTGGTAGAAAAGCGGTTCAAAAATCAGCAGCTTTTCCGTCACCAGGTTGCTCAGGGAAAATGTCTTCCAGCTTTCCCTGCGTTTTGTCCGGGCGTCTTCCCTGGCCAGTTCCAAAAGGCTCTCCACCAGCGAGCGCATCTGTCTGCATTCCTGATTGATATGCTCCAGCCATCTATCCGCTTCCACGCTCAGTCCCGCACACCGTTCCCGCAGCAGTTCCGCATTGGCCGTGATCACCGTCAGAGGCGTTTTCAGTTCATGAGAAGCATCCGCCACGAACTGTTTCTGCAGGCGCATGGAGCGAGCGATGGGGCTGACCACCCAGCGGGAAACCAGAAAAGAAAGGCCGAAAAAAACGAGCCAGATGCCCACACAAGCCAATCCTCCGTAACGAAGCAGGGCCTCCTGCACCCTGTCTCCATAAGATGTGTCCGCAAAGACAAGAAGATAGCCGGAAGGCTGCTGCACTCTCATATAACGCAGCTGATAGCCGTCCAGCACGCCGTCATCCGCCTCCGCCGCCATGCCAAGAATCGCCAGCTGTTCCAGATAAGCCGGGCCCGGAAAAGAATTGTAGGCACTCTCCCGCATGATGATCTCTCCGCTCTCTGTCACCAATACGGAAAAATACGGAAGCCGTACCTGTGGAATCGCGTCAAAAATCAGCCGTTCCCCCGGCTGTTCCACCGCCTGCTCCAGGATCAGCCTGCCTTCCTCGTTCCCTCTGTTGTGCAGCACAGCCACCAGGGCCGTAAAGGTGATTCCGATCACCGCCGTCACGATCAGCATGTTATAAATGATGAATTTCCACCGCAACCGGCTGATTTCCTTCATAGCTTAAATGCCTCCCTGCTTCTTCACGATGCGGTATCCCAGCTTCCGGCTGGTGGCAATCATGATATCCGCATCCAGAAATTCCAGTTTTTTCCTCAAAAAGGAGATATATACCTCCACATTATTTTCCACCGCATCCGCGTCGTTCCCCCAGACCTTCAGCAGAAGCGTTTCCTTGGAAACCACCTGCTCATGGTTGATCATCAGAATCCGCATGATGTCATATTCCTTTTTCCCAAGCGGGATCTGCTTCCCTGGGCTGCGCAGCGTATAGTCCGCCTGATGCAGGGTGATATTGCCAAAAGAAGGATTCTCCGGGATCATTTCCCCCTTCCTTCTGACCAGGGTCTTCACAACTGCGGTCAGCTCCTGCATATCAAACGGCTTGGTCAGATAATAGTCCGCCCCGCTCTCCAACCCCAACACCCGATCTTCCAGTTCACTTTTGGCCGTGAGAATCAGGATCGGGACGAAGCAGCCCTTTTTTCTTACCTCTTTCAGCAGCGTAATGCCGTCCATTCCCGGAAGCATGAGATCCAGGATGGCCGCATCATACCCACCTGCCGGAAGGAGGGCTGCTCCCTGTTTCCCGTCCTCACAGATATCGCACTCATATCCGTGCTTCAAAATGTCCCGGATGGACTCCGCCAACCGTCTGTTATCCTCAATAATCAAAATGCGCATGACCATACTCCGCCCTTATCATCGTTTAAACTGATTATATATGGCGGCTGTCGTTTTTACAATCCCTTCAGGCAGGAGGCGTGCGCAGAACCATTTCCCCGCCCTGTCCCTCTGCCCGCCTGTCCCTCTGCAGGCTCCCTGCCGCTCTTTCTTGGCGGGGGACGCTCGCGCTCCGCTAAAAACGCAGCAGTACTAACGCGCCAAAGGACGGCGCGTAAGGACTGGCGTTTTTAGAGGCTCCCCGCCAAGAAAGAGCGGCGGGG
>USKC01000354.1 GCA_900555195.1 uncultured Lachnospiraceae bacterium | reverse complement strand
GTGAGATGTCAAGAATCCACAGCCACCTGCTCTGGCTGGGGCTTCTGGCGGATGCGTTCGGGTTTGAAAGTCTGTTCATGCAGTCCTGGAAGATCCGGGAAAAGGTATTGGACATGTTTGAAGCGTCCACTGGCGGCAGGGTGATTTTCTCCGTAAACAAGATAGGCGGCCAGCGCAAGGACATGGATGCATCTATGCTGAGACAGTTCCTGGAGGACTTTAAGGATATGGAAGAGGAACTGAAGGAACTGGCAAAGACGTTTTTAGGGGATTTGGCGGTGAACACCAGGCTTCGCGGAGTGGGGCTTCTTTCTAAACAGCAGGCGCATGATCTGGGAGCTGTGGGCCCTTTCATGCGTGCCAGCGGAATCGCGCTGGATAACAGGAAGCTAGGGTACGCGGCATATTCGGAACTGAATTTTGAGCCCATCACCAGCCAGGAAGGCGACTGTTATGCCAGATGCGAAGTGCGGGTGAAGGAGATTTTCCAGTCCATCGATCTGATCCGCCAGGCGATTTCCAAAATACCGGGCGGCGAAGTGGCCGTTTCGTTTAAAGGGTTCCCGGACGGGGAATATTTCATGAGAGAGGAGCAGCCGAGGGGCGAAGCGCTGTATTATGTGAAGGCGAATGGAACGAAATTCATTGACCGTTTCAGAGTGCGCACGCCCACCTTCGCGAATCTGCCGGGCCTTCTGGAGACGCTGAAGGGTTGCCAGCTGGCGGATGTGCCGATTCTGATCTTGACCATAGACCCTTGCATCAGCTGTACGGAGAGATAAGGAGGCGGTTTCAGTCATGAAAAATATGCGTTCCATGCGATTTGCCAAAACGGCGATAAAGAATCTGTTTAGCGCGCCCGCTACCCGGCCCTATCCGGAACAGCCCAGAGAGTATCCGGAGCGGACGAGAGGGCATGTCCAGATCGATATAGATACATGCATTCTCTGCGGCCTGTGTTCCAGAAAGTGCCCCACCGGGGCGATCACTGTGGACAGGACGAAAAAGACATGGAGCATCATGCGGTTCGGCTGTATTCAATGCGGCTGCTGTGTGGAGACCTGTCCAAAGAAGTGCCTGACTATGAAGAATACTTATACGGAGCCAGGTGCCCAAAAGACAGAGGACACCTTTTTAAAGACCAATATGCCCACGCCTCAGGTAAAGCCTGCTGCGGCAGCTGGCCAGGCGCCGGCGGCTGCGGATAAGACTTCATGAGGAGGCGGATCACCGTTCTTGGCGTGGTACAGGGGGTTGGCTTCCGCCCTTTTGTGGCTGGACTGGCAGAACAATTCGGGATCTGTGGAACGGTATGCAACAGCGGCGGAGTGGTGAGAATAGATGCGTACGGGGATGAGGAGGCGATGGATACGTTTATCTGTCGCCTTCGTGCGTGTCCGCTCCCAGCGGCCAGGGTGGAACGGGTGCTGGAAGAATGCCCGGAAGAAGGCAAGGAAGGGGAAATGGCGCCGTCCGCCTTTTCGATCGTGGAGAGCGAGGAGCGAAACGGGGCGGATGTTCCGCTGATCCCGCCGGACCTTTCCATCTGCCAGGACTGTCTGGACGAGATGGAAGACGAAAAGAACAGGAGATACCGCTATCCGTTTATCAGCTGCACAAACTGCGGGCCCAGGTACAGTATTCTGGAATCACTGCCCTATGACAGGGAAACGATCACGATGAAGGAATACCGGATGTGCCCGGCCTGCGCGGCAGAGTATATCCTTGCCGGAGACAGGCGCAGACATGCCCAGACGATTTCCTGTCACAGCTGCGGACCGCAGCTTTTGTGCAGCCTGGGAGAAAATGGAAAGGAAGAGACCCTGGAAGGGGAGCAGGCTTTGCGGGAGGCCGTAAGGATCCTGCGGGAAGGCGGAATTCTGGCCCTGAAGGGGATCGGAGGCTATCAGCTTTCCTGCAGGATCGACCGGCAGGATACGCTGCTTCGTCTGCGGAAGCTGAAGGGAAGGGAAAAGAAACCCTTTGCGGTGATGTTTCCGAATCTGGATCACATCCGAAAAAGCTGTTTTGTATCGGATGCGGAAGAAGCCCTTCTGTGCGGGCCCGCTCGCCCGATCGTCCTGCTGACGCCAAGAAAAAGCGGCCGGAAGGTGTGGGCGGATGCGCTGTGTTCAGAAAGCCGTTTTATCGGTGCCTTTTTGCCTTATACAGGTCTGCATATGCTTCTCACACAGGCGGTGGGCCCTTTGGTGATGACCAGCGCGAACCTGACGGACGATCCTATTCTGACGGATGAGGCAGAAATAAACGAACTGAAGCGGCGTTTTCCTGGACTCATCGGGGCGGTAGCATGGAATACCAGACGCATCGTAACCCCGCTGGATGATTCCTTAATGCGGATGACAGGAGGAAAAGTCCAGATATTGCGCAGAAGCCGTGGATTTGTGCCGTCGCCAATACGCATGGAAGGAAAACAGGAGCCGGTATTGGCCTTCGGTGGAGATCTGAAGGCCGTGTTCGCTCTGGCGGTAAAGGATCGGGTCTATCTGAGCCAATATTTTGGGGATATGGAGAATTATCGGGTATATCAGACCTATCTGAAGGAAATGGAGCGCATGCAGCAGCTGCTTTCGATTGCGCTCTGCCGCATGGTCTGTGATCTGCATCCGGGCTATATCACCGCGCAGAAAGCGGAGGAACTGGCCGGACGGAAGGGCCTTCCCCTTCTGAAGGTGCAGCATCACCATGCCCATGCCGCCTCGGTGATGGCGGAACACGGGCTGGAAAGCGGCATCGGTGTGATTTTCGACGGAACGGGATACGGGACGGACGGACACATCTGGGGCGGGGAATTCCTGCTCTGCCGGGGAGCCGCATTTGAAAGGGCGGGACATCTGAGCGAGATCCCGCTTTACGGAGGGGATGCGGCGGCAAAAGACGCCAATCTGACTGCTGCCTGTCATCTGGCGGATATGCCCGTACCCACCCTTCTCCGGGAAGAAATTCGGGAAAGAATCCTTTTTGTCAGAAAGGCGAGAAGCCTCCGCCTGAATACGGAGTACAGCTCCAGCATGGGCCGCCTGTTCGATGCAGTAAGCGCTCTGCTGCAGATCAGGGAATCCAACAGCTATGAAGGAGAATGTGCGATCGCTTTGGAGAACGCGGCCTGGAGAGCGAAGGAGAGGATGGAAGAGCGCAGGCGGAATGAAGAAGCCGGACAGAGTGGAAAAACCAGGCCCAAAGAAGAACAAGGGCAGGAAGAAGGAGCAGAATGGGAAGCGTCCGATGAAAGCTTTCCCGCGCTCGATTTCCCCATCTGGGAAGAGGACGGCGTGCTTGTGGCGGAAAGAAACGCTCTGATCGGGAAAGTGCTGGATT
>USKC01000353.1 GCA_900555195.1 uncultured Lachnospiraceae bacterium | reverse complement strand
GGCAACCGGGCAAACCTGACGAAGTGGCAGGACGATTTTCACGCCTATATGGTGGAGAAATATCCTGACTTGGAGCGTGGGGAGAGCGCCAGCAGGACAGGCCGGAAGCATATTCTTCATATGATTAAATCTTATTAGGAAAACACACTGCCAGAAAGGATGTAGCGGGACTCAGCCCGCCACGGCGGGAATTTCAGAAGTGTTGATTTCAATGTATTCTGCTATCTTACGAAATTCATCAGCGAATTTGCATTTAACGCTGATATTTCCATTTTCGTAAACCTTGATATGGTCTACAAGATCAATGAGAGCCTCCCGGGTTAGTTTGTCGATGTTCTGGTATTTCATAAAGGCCACCAGCGCCGGGTGCTCATTGTCAACACCGTTTGCCAGTTCTGCCCGTTCAGCGGTCAACCGTTCCAACACATCAGAGAGGGCCGCTACCTGCCGTTCATAGTCGGCTTTCATGCTTCGATAATCCTGCTGGGTAATTTCCCCGTCTTTCCAGTCTTGATAAAGAGACTGCTTGTAGCGGGTGATTTTCGCCAGTTCCTTTTCCTTTGTGGTAATCAGCTCGTCCAGTCTGAAAGACTGGCTTTTTTTCGTTGGAGCCGAATTGATACAGGTAATCGCCTCAGAATAAGAAACGGCTAAATGTACCTGGTACTGAATACCGAATAGAACAGCGGCCTCCAGCCGTTCATGCTTGATTGAGTGCATGGTGCAGGCTGTCCGGGAACGGTTTTTGTAAGTAGAGCAGGCATAATACACATGATTGTTTTTACTAACGCAACGAGTGACTGCCCGGCCACAATCGGCACATTTCAGAAAGCCGCTGAACAAATGGACTTTCCGGCCTTCGGGAGAAGTTCGGGTGTCACGCTTTAACAGAGCCTGCACCTTGTCAAAGGTTTCATAGTTGATAATGGCTTCATGTGTTCCAGCCACCTCTACCCATTCTTCACGGGGAACCGTTTCAATCTGGTGTACCTTATAACTTTTTACCCGGCTACGGCCTTGTGCCAAATCCCCGGTATAAGTGGGATTGGTAAGTATTGCATGGATCATCCTGCCGCCCCACATAGGTTCGTCATAACCTCTTGTAGAAACAGGCAGGCCCTTGAGTAGTTTATACGCAGAGGGACTCGGGACGCCATGCTCATTCAAATGCAGAGCGATGGCCCGTTTTGATGTTCCTTGCAAGAATAACGAGAAAATGAGTTTGACTGTTTCAGCAGCATCTGGATCAACAATCAGTTTGTGTTTGTCTTTTGGGTGTTTAATGTACCCATAAGGAGCGAAAGCTCCGATGTATTGACCGTTGCGCCGCTTATAGTCAAATACTTGGCGGATTTTCTTTGAAGTCTGATAGCAATAGTTATCATTCATTACATTTGTAATCGGAACAATAATGCTGGAAACGCTGTCCGGGTTGAGGTAGCTGTCCACATTTTCAGCAAGACTGATAAAACGGACGCCCATCTGCACAAACAGGTTGTCAATCAGACTTCCCGCATCGCTGTAATTCCGGGCAAAACGGGAAAGGTCTTTTACCACAACACAGTTGATTTTCCCACTCATTACATCGGCCAGAAGCCGCTGGAAATTTTCACGGTTGGCATCCGTCCCCGTGTGTCCATCGTCCACATATTCGGAAACGCTTTCAAATTCCTCAATGTGCTTTTGGTAAAAGTCATTCAGCAGGTCGCGCTGGTTTTTTACGCTGTTGCTATCGTCTTTTCCTTTTTTCAAATCTTCTTTGGAAAGCCGGATATATTCGCCCAGCCGCCAGCGCCGGATCGTATAAGAGGGAGAGAAACTCTGTTGAAACCCTCTGTTTTTTGTTCTTGACATTGTTCCTCCTTCCCTATCACATTACACTTATATTATAACTCTGTCCCATAGGGACAACAAGGATGGCTCCACCTCGGGACACTTTGTCTCGAAGCTGGGGCGAGCCGCAGCCGAAGTCACAGCCCGCTTTTTTGCCGGATCAAATAGTCCGTCAAGGTGTCCTGCAAAGACGGCCCACCTTCCGCAAATTCAATTTTCACACCGACTCCGCCGATGTTGAAGCAGTACAGGTTTTTGGCAACTTGCAAAAACCTTATGACGCGCTCTTTGTGGGAAAGAGTGTTATCAAAGGTCATACCGCTCACATCGGGCAGAGACTCGGGGGAGACTGCGCCAATATCAACGCTTTTCATTCGTTCCAGTTCCTGTGCGGTTAATTTCACGGTAAAACCTCCTTTGTTCAGATTGATAAACGCCTCCCGGTTGTCCTGTGGGGAAACGCGAAAAGGCGGCACCGCATAAGTGCCGCCCTTTGGCCTGTCCTCACATCGGGACACAATGTCTCGAAGTTAATAGGGGCCGTTTTCGTAATGGTGCTGGGCCTCGTCCAGCGTTTTGAAGTCAAATACATAGTGGAGCTCACCGACAACGCGCCGGATGTCCTCGGGGGAAAAACCGCAGTTTTCCATCGCATAGATCACATATCCCCGGCAGGCGTTGTTGCTCCACGGCTCGACCAGCATAGCGGCCAATACGGGATCGTATTTCATTTTCTAATTCCCCCTTTGATAAAATTTAGGGAACGCCGCGCCCATTTCCTTGACCTGTCCAAAGACAACTATACTCGGCGCGGCGCCCCCTCGCAGACGAGAGGGCGGCCCGGAGGGACAGGCGGCCAGCCTGTCCACTGCCGGATCGTGGCCGTGGGATGGCCCGGCCCACTTGCGGCGCTGGTGTTGTTCGCTCATTTTCCTTTTGGAAAAGTCACCGCGCACCCGCCGCCTGGCTCCCCGGATTGCGCTCGGGGCCGCCCTTGTTCATCTGCGGAGAAAAGAAAACCTCCTCTCATAAACCGAGACATTTTTGGATGATATTCGGACTGGTTCAGCGGGATTTTTTCAAATATTTTTTCATGTTTTCCAAACCACGCTCCACAGCCCGCCGCACCGCGCTTTCGTGAACACCTTCCGCTTCAGCTACTTCAGAATAGGTCTTGCCAAGAATGACACAGGCATCTACACGGCGGCCCTGGGCTTCGGGCAGAGAGTTAAGCGCGTTCCACAGACGGATAAAGAGTTCCATCCGCTCCAAGAGCTCCTGGGGCGTAGGTTCATGCAAACAGGCCGAGTATTCAATCCCGTCCTCACAGTCCAGGGAATACTGCGCCTTGTGCCGGGAGAGCCGCCGCTGATAAGCCATCTCATGGCGGGCATCAGCCAAAAATACTTCGGCCACCTCGTCAGAAACCTCGATAAACTGATCCTGCGTGTACCAATAATAAAAATCTTTCAGATTGATTGTAGTCATAATAAACCTCCGTTTCGGT
>USKC01000352.1 GCA_900555195.1 uncultured Lachnospiraceae bacterium | reverse complement strand
AGTATTGTCTTCAGCGTTTATATTTAGGTTTGTGATTTGACGCATCACCTGCGGATAGCTTCTCCAGCTGCAAGACCCCTGTCGAAACCTTGACTGGCCCTCATTTCTTATAGTGTTCTTATTGTACCCACACAAATCCGGAAAGTCAATAGCAATTCAAAAATTGCCTGTTTCGTCGCGTTGCAGATGGAAAATTTCCCCCCTGCAGCGCTGCGAAACAGTGCAATTTTCTCACAGGTTTTCGCAAAGAGCAGTCCAGCCGGCCCTGCCATCCCCTTCGCCGCACAGACCGGATGCCCAGACACAGCGCCCGCTCTGATGCGGACAAAGAAGCGTCAGAGCATATATGGAAGGCTGCAGGCAGGTGAGCCGTCACCAATTCTAATATAGGTTTTTCACTTTAAACTCCCGTTCTACTTCGCGTCTCGCATCCTTTTTAGCGATATCCTGGCGCTTATCATAGAGTTTTTTACCCTTGCACAGCCCGATCTGGATCTTGGCCCTTCCGTCTTTAAAGTATACCTGAAGAGGCATTAACGTATAGCCTTTTTCTGCCACCTTCCCCGTAAGCTTCATGATCTCCGCTTTATGCAGCAGAAGCTTGCGCACACGGAGCGGATCCTTATTAAAAAGATTGCCCTTTTCGTATGGGCTGATGTGCATTCCGGTGATGAATACCTCACCCTTTTCGATTGTTACAAACGCTTCCTTGATGCTGCATTTTCCCATGCGCAGGGACTTCACCTCCGTGCCATGCAGCACAATCCCTGCTTCATACTGTTCTTCTACAAAATAATCATGATAAGCCTTTTTATTGTTCGCGATCAGTTTCTGCGCTTCTTTCGCCATTCTCCTCCGCCTCCATTCCTTCCGCCAGGACAAAATCAATGGTTCTTGTGACCGGATCAGCAGATTTTACCCGAATCTCCACCGTCTCTCCAAGCCTATAGCAAATGCCTGTATGCTCTCCGCGCATTTCGCAGGCTCCCTCTTCAAAATAGAAATAATCCCCCGGCAATTCAGATATATGAATCAAGCCTTCCACCGAATTAGGAAGTTCCACATACAGCCCCCACGCTGTTATGCCTGAGATAATTCCTGTAGCAATCTCCCCTATCCGCTGCTGCATGAATTCTGCCTTCTTCATCCGCTCCACTTCGCGTTCTGCTTCATCTGCACGGCGTTCTGCCTTGCTGGTTCGTATTGCCACCGCATCCAGGATCTGTTCATAGTGCTTTATTCGCCCCTCATCCAGCCTTCCATGCAGCTGTTCCTTTATGATACGGTGGATTTGCAGATCCGGATATCTGCGGATGGGAGAGGTGAAATGACAATAATACTGACCTGCCAGGCCGAAATGTCCACCGCACTGTACCGTATATCTGGCCTGCCGCATGCTCCGAAGCGTCATTCGGTCAATCAGCGCCTCCTCCGGCCTGCCCTTTGCCCAGGCAAGCAGCTTCTGCAGTTCTTTCGGATGCACGTCTGACTGGATTCCTTTCAGGGAATATCCCAGATTCTGGACGAATACGCTAAGGTCATGCATCTTGTCCGGAGATGGGCTTTCATGCGAACGATACAGAAACGGCAGAGAGAGCCAATAAAAATGCTGCGCCACCGTCTCGTTCGCCAACAGCATAAAATCTTCAATCAGCCGGGTAGCCGTATTCTTCTCCTGGGGAATGATTGCAACCGGACGTCCCCTGCCATCCAATCGGATCTTGCTTTCCGTAAAATCGAAATCGATCGCTCCCCGTTGCTGCCTTCTTTTACGGATGAGCGCGGAAAGTTCCGCCATCTGAAAAAGCATGGGAAGCAGTTCCTCATATCTTTCACGCTCCGCCCGGTCTTCTGATTCCAGAATGGCCGCGACAGAAGTATAGGTCAGCCTTCGGTTTACCTGAATAACCGTCTCTTCTATGGAATAATCAATGACCTCTCCTTTGGGGTTAACCGTCATCAGACAGCTTAATGCCAGACGTTCCTCGCCTTCATTCAGGGAACATATGCCATTAGACAGCGCAGGCGGCAGCATTGGTATCACCCGATCTGCCAAATATACGCTCGTTCCTCTCTTCAGCGCCTCCCTATCGAGTGCAGTCCCTTCCTGTACATACTCGGACACATCCGCAATATGAACACCCAAGCAATAATTTCCATCCTCCATATGAAGGCTGACCGCATCATCCAGATCCTTCGCTTCCTCCCCGTCAATCGTCACCATCAGAAGGGAACGCAGATCCCTCCTTCCCTTTCTCTCCTTCTCTTCCACCATCCCTACAAAGCGATTGGCCTCATCCAACGCCTCCTGCGGGAACACAGAAGGAATATCATAGCTCCTTACGACCGACAGAATATCCACACCCGGCTCATTCATATGGCCCAGAATTTCAGAGATTCTCCCCTCAGGGCTACGTCTTTTTCCGCCATAATCCAAAATCTCTGCCACCGCCTTTGTCCCGTCTACAGCATCGCCTGACTGCTTTAAGGGAATAAAAATATCTGACGGCAGCTTGCTATTGTCCGGAATCAGAAATCCGAATCCCCGGTTTTTCTGATAAGTTCCTACCACATATCTGATTCCTCTTTCCAGGATCCGAACCACCTCAGCTTCTTCTCTGGGGCCGTTTTTCCGGCCAAGAAGCCTCACTTCCACTGTATCCTGATGCCAGGCCCCGTTTGTCATCGTTTCCGGAATATACAGGGCCTGATCCTTCCCCTCTATCTCCACAAAGCCAAACCCCTTACGATGTCCAATGAAGGTGCCTATCACAGGGGGCTTTGAGGGAACGCTGTAGCGCCCCCGCTTATTCACTTGTACTTTTCCTTCTAAAAGCAGTTCCTGAAGCAGCCTTGCAAATTCTTCCCTATCTTCCCTCTCCACCTGCATGATACATGCAAGTTCCTTTTCACGCATAGGAACATAGGACGGCTCCTTCATCAGCTGACAGATGAGTTCCTTTCTGGTCTCTGCGCTTTTGGGCGGCATTCTTACGTCTCCTTTTATAAAAATGTGGGCCTTGATGCACTCCGCTCGCTTTTTATTTGGCAGGGAATGAAGTCTATGGATAAAAAAAGCACCCTCCCATCATTGGCAGAGTGCTTCAATCGTCAAAATATCGAAAGATTCAGAACAACGGCAATTACAATGAAAGCAACCGCAAGATACTTCGTAATCTTCACGAGGGTTCCTTCCATGGAACGTCCCTTGTTCTTTCCCCAATAGGTCTCCGCAGCACCGCTGATCGCTCCTAAACCGGCTGCTTTACCTTCCTGCATCAGCACCAAAGCTGTTAATCCAATGCATATCAATATAAAGATTACTGTTAATATTATTCTCAGAACCGCCACTT
>USKC01000351.1 GCA_900555195.1 uncultured Lachnospiraceae bacterium | reverse complement strand
CCCTGAATACATGCCGCCTAATCGGCGGCAGGACTTTCAGAGTAAACCCCCATGCCGCGCGATGCCCGGCACCACCATAAATGAAACATTGAAGACGGCAGGCTGGTGATAGTTACATGTCGTAAACTCTGATGTATAATAAGCTTATCGGCAAAGGTCGGTTTCCGTTTGGCGCATTTAGCCCGCAGAGTAAACTGACTTGTGGCTTCCTCATTTGCACCACCATCTGTCCCGCCGTATACGGCAGATAAGGACGCAGAGTAAAATAACAAAAGACAGGAAGCCTTGCCGTAAACTTATTTTCGGAGGTGTCATTTATGGATAGAGTTTACGACAAGTGTTGTGGTATTGATGTGCACAAAAAGTTAATCGTAGCCTGCTTTAAACAAGGCAACAGGCAGGAAATACGTGACTTCGGTGCAACAACCAGAGAGCTTCTGGAAATGGCTGACTGGCTCAAAAAAGGCGGCTGTGAAATGATCGCTATGGAGAGCACGTCATCTTATTGGAAGCCTCTGTACAACATCCTTGAAGTTTGCGAACTGAACGTGATAGTCGTTAATGCACGGCACATGAAAGCCGTTCCGGGACGCAAGACGGATGTGAAAGATGCGGAATGGATTGCGGACCTTCTGCAGCACGGACTGCTTACCGCAAGTTATATTCCGGACAGGGATCAGAGGGAACTGCGGGAGCTTGTGCGTTATCGCAAGAGCCTCGTTGGAGAACGCAATCGGGAACTCAACCGGCTTCAGAAGATGCTGGAAGGAGCCAATATTAAACTTTCCGGAACGATCACGGATATCAATGGCAAGAGTGCCCGTAACATCTTAGAGCATATTCTGTCAGGCAAAAAGATTGATTCTGCTGAGTATGACATTCTTTATCAGCAGAAAGTCATCGCACACAATCTGAAGGCCACAAAGGAACAGATCATTGATGATCTTAATGGGGTAATGTCTGACCTTCAAAAGAAGATGATGCGTATCCTCCTGAACCATCTGGATGAACTGAACGCCCATATCCGAGAGCAGGATGATGACATTGACAATTTCATGAAGCCCGAAGAGAAAAGAGCCGCTGAAGTGATACAGGACATCCCAGGTATTGGGAACACCGGTGCACAGGCGATCATCTCGGTTATCGGAACTGACATGGAACGTTTTCCCACCGATGCCCACCTGTCTTCATGGGCAGGTCTGTGTCCTGGGAGTAATGAAAGTGCGCATAAGCGAAAGTCCGGAAGAACCACGAAGGGAAATGCACTGCTGCGGGACACACTGGTTGTTTGTGCCCATGCAGCGGTGAAGAATAAGACCAGTTACTTTTCTGCGCAGTTTGCAAGGATCAGCGCCCATCGGGAAAAGAAGCGGGCTTATGTCGCTGTGGCTCATTCCATGCTGGTTGCCATCTATCACATTCTGAAGGATGGGGTCGTTTTCAATGATCTGGGAGCGGATTATTACAATCAGTTCAATCGGGAACGCAAGATTAATGCGTATCTTAAAAAGTTAAAAGCACTTGGCTGTGAAGTTCCTGTAGTTGCCGCATAAGCCTTTCAGTCAAGGTCATAAAACGTTTTGAAGCCTTCATAGGGGCAATCTGCGCTTTTTTGGCCCCCCGGAAGGTATTGTTTCAGAGTAAAGTTCCTCGTATGTAATATATTCATTCTCCGGATCTTCTGACAGAATCAATTCCTCAAACTTCCCGTACTTAAGGTATGCATAATCATTGCTGCAATACCCCATATCCCAGTTAAGCTGCAGGTCGTCATCGATGGGAATCCCCTTGATCTTGAGCTTCCCCATCCGCTCCGCCAGTTCATCTCCCTCAGCCTCTGAAGACAGCGGGCTTGTGGGCTCATCAAACAAAAACCAGTTCCCCTGCAGCGCTCCGCAGCAGTCGCAGTGATTGGCAAAACAATTTCTCCCCAGCGTTTTGGAATACCCCGTTTTTACCGAATAATTTTTCTTCAAATATCGCAGAAGCTTCGGCGGAATCTGACTTTCATCGTCCGTCCAGGCCAGATGCAGTTCCTCCCCTGGATCCAGATAATCTTCCATCACTTCATACTCCGCATCATCCGGCTCACCGAAAATATGGACAAACTCGCCGATCCCCAGTCCGATCACTCTGGTGGGGCGTCCGCACTTCCAGCATTTCTGCTGCCCCTCGATAATATGAATGTATTCCGTGGCAATCACAGCATCATCCGTATCTCTCAGTATCCATTTGGCAAAACGGACGTACTTCTTGCGCTCTGCATTCGTATACCACTTTTTTATCCGCGGATTCCATTTCGCCCCCAAAGCCTTCGCTTCCTCTTTTTCCCCATAAGGAACATCCAAATACAGCGCCATACTTCTCCTCCCTTATTTTTCCGGTTCCGCTCCTCCCAGCTCCTGCAAAGTGTTTCCTGCAATTCGATATACCGTCCACTCATCCATAGCCTCGGCGCCAAGGGACAGATAAAAATCAATGCTGGGCCGGTTCCAGTCAAGGCACCACCACTCCAGTCTTCCGCATCCCCGCTCCACAGCAATCTGTGCAAGCTTTTTCAAAAGCGCCTTGCCATATCCTTTTCCCCTGTATTCCGGCGCAACGTAAAGATCCTCCAGATAGATCCCCGCTCTCCCCAGAAACGTAGAAAAATTATGAAAAAACAGGGCAAACCCGATCTCCTTCCCATCCTCGCAGGCAAAGATCACCTCAGCTTTCTTTTTCTCAAAAATCCATTCCCGCAGAATCTCCTCGGTGGCCACCACCTCATCCAGCATCTTTTCATAGGATGCTAGTTCCTTAATAAAATACAGGATCAGCCCGCAGTCCTTTTCTTCCGCAAAACGAAATGTTAATTCAGCCATAGGCAGTAAAATTCTCCCTTCTTTCCGCGGTGCACTTGGCATCCCCGATTCTCTGCCGCCTGTCCGGCGGCAGAGCTTTCACACCAGTCCGTCTTTCTCAAAACCAATATTCCCTTTCGAAAAAGGGCACCGCTTTCCAATACATTGATTATTCCGGCTGCTGAATGCACACTCGATCCTGGAATATTCCATCTCTATTCCCAAATTTTCTTTTGTAAAATCCACCGCCTGCAGAACAGAAAGATACCCGTCCCGTTTGCAGCAGCGGGGACCGCCGATTTCACCGATTGCTCCCAGAGCCCTGGCGGTCATTTTATGGGAAAGTCCGAAATTTTCTATGCCCAGAGGCGTAGATCCGGTTGCAATGGACACAAACATACCGGTGCTGATTCCCGCTCCGCATGCTCCCCAGAACCCGCACGCACCTCCCGGGACTGACCGGCCTCTGCTGACCATTTCCGTCAGCGCTTTCTTCCGGTCAAGCTTCCCACCGGCATTATGATAAGC
>USKC01000350.1 GCA_900555195.1 uncultured Lachnospiraceae bacterium | reverse complement strand
GCGCTTGGAAACAGCCGATTTTTGAAGCGGTTTGCGGGAAAAGAAAGCCGGCGGGCTGACAGAATCCTTCCATGCACAGAACAGGCATAGGAGAACTGCGAGCCAACCCGGATGGGAAGAATACGGCGGCCCGGATGGAGGGATGCGGGGGGAGGGCGCAGGAATCAGGCGGCCGTCCCGCTCTGTGCGCTTCTTGCCCCTTCTTTCAAAAAATGGTAGAATAAATTCTGTTTCAGGTGTACATCCAAAGGAGGGTTTTCATATGAAGAGCTCAGAAGACTTAAGGCGCCAGCTGCGCGCCATCGATCATAAAAGTTATCCCGCCTACAAAGATCTGCGGGGCAGCTATAACTTCGGCAATTATACGCTGGGAATCGACCATGTACAGGGGGATCCCTTTGCTTCCCCTTCCCGGCTCAGCATCCAGGTAGATGGGGCAAAGGCCGGCTTTCCTCCGGCCTATTACCGCCAAAAGCACTGCCGCATCGCGCTGCAGGACTACCTGAACCGGCTGTTTTATCAGGAGATTGAAAAGTATACATTCAAAGCCAAAGGCTCAGGAAAGAGCGGCCTGATCGCAGTCAGCCGATGCGGGCAGGAGATTCTGGAACGTTCCGCCGTGACACTGAATCCAGCAGACGGAAGCCTGCTCGTCCGGTTCGCTGCAGGATTTCCGGCCAACGGCAGGACCATTAATGCGCCTGCTCTGGAACGGATTCTCTTTGACTTTCTTCCTTCCTGCGTCCAGGCGGTTCTTTTCTACCGCAGATTACAGGCCGCAAAAGTTCAGGCCGTGATCCATCTGGCCGAAGATCAGCACTATATTCGCACCCAGCTTCCTGAATTGGGACTGTGCGCTTTTGTGGCAAACGGAAGCGTGCTTCCCAGGCAGTCCGGCGTATCGGATAAGCCTATGAAGGACGGAATCCCCTTTGTCTCTCCTGCCTCCATGGAAGTGACGCTCACCCTTCCTCACCATGGGCCGCTCACAGGCATGGGCATCCGCAAAGGCATCACCCTGATCGTCGGCGGCGGATATCATGGTAAATCCACCCTGCTGGAAGCGCTGGAACTGGGCGTATACAATCATATCGCAGGGGACGGCCGGGAATATGTCATCACGCAGGATGACGCGCTGAAAATCCGTGCGGAGGACGGACGCAGCATCAAGAACACGGATATCTCCATGTTCATCAACAATCTTCCCAACAAAAAAGACACGAAAGCCTTCTGTACGGAAGACGCCAGCGGAAGTACCTCTCAGGCCGCCAATGTGATCGAAGGAATGGAAAGCGGGACCAGCGTTTTTCTCATTGACGAAGATACCTGTGCCACCAATTTCATGATCCGGGATGAACTGATGCAGCGGGTAGTCTGCCGTGAGGAAGAGCCCATTACGCCTTTTATCGAACGCGCGCGGTTTTTATATGAGAAATGCGGCATCTCTTCCATCCTGGTGGCAGGCAGTTCTGGTTCTTATTTCTACATCGCAGACGCCATCATTCAGATGGATCGCTATGTGCCGAAGGATATCACCCAATTCGCCAAGGCAGAAGCTGAGCGGTTCGCCGCCTCCTCTAAAGAAGGGACGCCCGCGGTCGATACCCTTCCGGATCCGCCTCTTCCTACTTTCCGGCGCATTCCCTCCTGCAACATGGCTCTGCGCAGGGATGACCGCCTGAAGACCAAGCATGGCCGGGATTCCATCATGCTGGGCCATGAAACCATTGATCTGCGTTATCTGGAACAGCTGGCGGATTCCGAACAGACCGCAGCCCTTTCCTACATGCTGGCTCTGGCGGAAAAGAATCTGCTCAACGGCCGACAGACTCTGCAGCAGCTGGTGGATGCGATCTGCACAATCCTGGATCAGAAAGGACTGGCAGGACTGGCCCCTGGCTCCTCCTATCTTCCCACCGACCTGGCTGTGCCCAGAAGGCAGGAGATCTTCGCTTGCTTCAACCGCTACCGGGGATTGAAGCTTTAAGAAAATGCTTCCATCTTCCCTGATTTTATAAGCACACGCAAATGGGAGAAAAAATGAATACACCAACTCTTGAAACCGAAAGGCTTCTTTTAAGGAAATTTACCCGCAATGATCTGGAAGCCCTGTATCTGATCTACAGCGATGAGGAAGTCAACCGTTTTCTTCCATGGTTTCCATTCAAAACCATGGAAGATGCCGGACGCTTCTATGAGGAAACGCTCCAGGACTGTTATCGTCTGCCGCAGGCCTATCGCTATGCCGTCTGCCTTAGGAAAGAGAATATCCCAATCGGTTATGTCAACGTCGCCACGGACGACGCACATGATTTCGGTTACGCGCTGGCCAAAAAGTTCTGGCACAAAGGGATCATCACAGAGGCAGGCAAAGCCGTTATTGCACAGCTGAAAAAGGATCACATCCCATACATCACCGCCACCCATGACGTCAACAACCCCAGAAGCGGCGAAGTGATGAAGCGGCTTGGCATGCAATACCAATATTCCTATGAGGAGCAGTGTCAGCCAAAAAACATCCTGGTCACGTTTCGGATGTATCAGCTGAATCCGGACGGGGAGAAAGACCGGGTCTACAAAAAATACTGGGATAGCTCGGACGTTCACTTTATCGAGGCGGGGATATAATGACCATGGAAATTCGAAAACTGCGCCCCGGCGACGATCTCTTCGCTGTCAGCCGGGTGTACGAGGAGAGCTGGCGGGAAGCGTATCGCGGACTGCTTCCCCAGGAATATCTGGACAGCATCCCGTTGGGAAAATGGGTCCCCTATCTGGAACAGGCCGGCCGGGAGTCACTGCTTTTGCTGGAGGGAGAAAAAATCGTAGGCACTGCCAGCTGCTGTGCCAGCCGGGTACCGGAGATGGCGGGCTGGGGAGAGATCGCTTCCATCTATCTTCTGCCGGAATACTGGGGGAACGGCTGGGGAAAGGCACTGCTTTCCGCCGCAGTGAAGCAGTTGGAATCCATGGGCTATCGTGACCTTTTCCTGTGGGTACTGGAGGGAAATCAGCGGGCCAGAGCTTTCTATGAGCGCATGGGATTCCACCCCAGCGGAGCCTATACGGAAGATGAGATCGGCGGAGTGCCGGTGCGGGAAATCCAGTACCGCTTAGAAAGGACGGACAATTTATTCCAACTTCCCAAGTAGCCGCCCATTTCCTCTGCCCGGTGGAGTGGGTGTGGCCAACCGCGACCGGTCTCTCCCGCACCGCCTGGCGGCGGCACTGGCAGGCGTTTTCCTGACGCGGAAAAAAGCATGAGACAGCCAAAGGCCCTCGGCGAAAAGCCGAGGGCCTGCTTCATCTTCACTTCACCCAATGAACCACGGCATCCCGCAGGAAGCGGGCGCAGCCGGGCACCTGTTTGTCGTAGTAGGCGGTGA
>USKC01000349.1 GCA_900555195.1 uncultured Lachnospiraceae bacterium | reverse complement strand
TTATATTGCCTGAAAAATGGAACAATTATACCCACACGTTACGTTCATGTTTCTCCGGAATGGTACTCTTATCATATGAGCTGTGCAGCCATATATTATAAAAAAGGCTCCCGTCTGCCTGAAGCGGAAACGGGAGCTTTTCGCGTTTATATATTATTTCATGGATAGTCAACAGGACTTATTCTCAAAATCTTCAACGATCTGGATAATCAGCTTTACCGTGCCGTCCACGCCAAGAACAGAACTGTTCAGGCAGAAATCATAACTGTCAGCGCGTCCCCACTTTTTGGAAGAATAATAGTTATAATAACTCTGACGCTGCTTATCCTTCTTTATAATCATATCCTTTGCTTTTTCTTCGTTCAGGTCATATCGTTTCATGATCCGCTTCACTTTCGATTCCTCATCCGCATAGATGAAAAGATGAATGCAGTTTTTGAAATCATGAAGCGCATAATCCGCACAGCGGCCAACGATAACGCAGGGGCCCTCTTCCGCAAACTTCTTGATCGTATCAAACTGGGCGAGAAATACCTTATGGCTGATCGGCATATCCATGAACGAAGACGCATTATATCCGAAAGAATAGGTATCCATTACCAGATTGTACAAAAAGGAGTTGGTAGGCCGTTCGTCATGGCTTCTGATCATCTCCTCACAGAATCCGCTTTCCTTGGCAGCCCTTGTCAACAATTCCTTATCCAGACACTTAATGCCGAAATACTCCGCAACCTTTTCCCCAATTTCGTGTCCGCCTGAACCAAATTGACGGGCAATCGTAATAATTGTATTCATACAACTACCTCCTTTTTCAGGTAAGAATCCCTACCTTCTCTTCTATTTATTATAAGCTGTTTGGCGGAATGTTTCAAGGAGATGTGTAAAATATTCCGGGAGGGGAGCAACCGTCTCAATATACGCCCCGCTCCTTGGATGGCGAAAGCCTAGTACCATGGCATGAAGCGTCTGTCCCTGCAGTCCGGAAGGGATTCGTTTGTTTCCGGGGACGTGCGCCTTATAGACTTCATCCCCCAGGAGCGGATGCCCGGATGATTCCATATGCACCCGTATCTGGTGCGTTCTGCCCGTTTCCAGTCTGCATTCAATATAGGAATATTGCTGGATGGGAAAACGTTCCAGAACCTGAAAATGGGTGACCGCATCCTTGCCACCAGGAACATTGACCGCCATCTTCTTCCGATTGACAGGATCCCTTCCAATCGGAAGGGCAATGGTCCCCGCATCCTCTTTTATGATGCCGTGAACGATGGCGCGGTACCTTCTCACAATGCTGTGTTCCTTCAGTTGCGCGGCAATGGACTGATGCGCAGCATCGTTCTTGCATACAATCAGGCTTCCCGTAGTGTCCCTGTCGATCCTATGTACGATTCCCGGACGCATGACCCCGTTGATGCCGGAAAGGCTATCCCTGCAATACTCCATCAAGGCATTCACCAGCGTTCCGCTGTAATGTCCCGCAGCAGGATGGACCACCATCCCCTTCGGCTTATTAACTACAAGAACATCCGCATCCTCATAAAGAATGTCCAGAGGGATTTTTTCCGGGCGGATATCCGGTTCCACCGCCTCAGGAAGAAAAAAGCTGATCTCATCTTCCCCTCTGAGCCTGTAATTGGCTTTTATCTGGCTTCCATTCACCAGAATCCGCCCTTCCTTCAGCATCTTCTGAATGAAAGAGCGCGACAGGGAATCGATCTGGCCGGCGATATATTTATCTATCCGTTCATTTTCATCCACGTCTGTTACATGAAAACGATAATTCTCAGACATCCTTCTCTTCCGGCTTTGGCCGCTCCTCTTCTCTCTCCTGCTTCTTCCTAAAAGAAAGGAAGTCGAAATCCTCATCCTTAAATTGGTGGCCAAACAATATAATCATTGCTCCGACCACACAGGACAGCGAGACAAACATATCAGCCACATTAAAAATCGGGAAGTCGATCAGGCTGATATAGATAAAATCCACCACATAATCCAGCCGTATCCGGTCGATCATATTTCCAATGGCACCCACCGCTATACAGCTTAACAATATACGGATACAATTATATTTGGACTCTGCGGGCATACGGATAAGCGTATACAGGATAGCTGCCAGCACGATGGGCGTGATAATCAGGAAAAATACCTTTCCTCCCTGCATCATGCCAAAGGCCGCTCCTCTGTTCTCAAGATAACGCAGTTCCAGCGCGCCGGGAATCAGCACAATCGCTTCCTGGCCCTTCAGGTGCACGACAGCAAGATATTTGGTGAATTGATCCAGAGCCACTCCGGCCAAAACGATCACCAGATCCAACAGCCAAAGCAGCATTTTCTTTTTACTCTTATTCATGGGCATCCTCTTCTGTAAAATTAATCTCGCCAATCGCCTCCAGAATCTGATCGTCCGTCACGGAAATATCCACAACAGCTTTGCCGATCTTCTCCAGAAGGATAAACCGGATCCGGTCGTTTTCCATTTTTTTATCCGACTTCGTCAAAGCGAGGATCCGCTCCGGCTCCAGATCATCCACCGAGATCGGAAGGTTAAATGGAACGAACATATCCCGAATTTCATAATACTCTTCCATGGAGAGCAATTCCTTCTTCCAGGAAATAAAGGCGGCAGCCACACAGCCAAGTGCCACACATTCTCCGTGTGTCAGCTGAAAATCTTTCGCCTTTTCAATGGCATGTCCCAATGTATGTCCCAGATTGAGAAGCGCCCGATCGCCCATCTCCGTCGGATCCTTTTCAACAATCTTACGCTTAATCTCGCAGCTTCTGCGCACCAATTCCAACAGGACATCCGGTTCCCGGTCGCTGATCTCATACAGATTGGCGATCAGCCACTCATAATATTTGGAGTCCGCAATCAGGGCTGACTTCATCGCTTCGGCAAAGCCGCTGTAGAATTGGCGCGGTTCCAGAGTGGAGAGCACGGAAAGGTTCATATAGACCAGCCGGGGCATGTAGAAAGCTCCAACCATATTTTTATATCCATCAAAATCCACCCCTGTTTTTCCGCCGATACTGCTGTCCACCTGAGAAAGAAGGGTGGTCGGGATCTGAATAAAAGCGATTCCGCGCAGGTAGGTAGCTGCAGCATAGCCGGTGAGATCTCCGGTCACTCCGCCGCCAAGAGCGATCAGGCAGTCCTTTCTTCCGAATTTCTTTTCAATCAGAAAGGCATACAGGGCCCGCACTGTATCCAGGGTTTTATGTTCTTCCCCGGCCGGAAACACATAGCTCTCCACGCTTCCAACGCCTTTTATGGCTTCATAAACCGTATCTTTATAGAGCGCTGCCACATTTGAATCCGTAACAATACATAGCTTTCTTCCGGAAAAACCAAGTCCTTCCAGCTCTCCGGCAAGCGCGTCAAAATTTG
>USKC01000348.1 GCA_900555195.1 uncultured Lachnospiraceae bacterium | reverse complement strand
CCTTCCCGGCGTTGCCTTTGATGCAGAATGCAGAAGGCTGGGCTATGGCGGAGGGTATTATGATCGTTTTCTGGCCCAGCTGCCCGATATGCAGACGCTTGCGTTGGCTTTTTCCTGTCAGATATTTGAAGAGCTGCCGGAGGAGGCAACGGATATCCGGCCGGGAAGAATCCTTACGGAGCGGGGATGGTTAGACAAGAAGACAGATAAGAAAGGTGGATGAAGCGTATGGAATTGATGGAGATGGGGAAAGCCGCGGCAGCGGCCAAAACGGAGATGGCCCGCCTTTCAACCCAGGAAAAGAATGCGGCGCTGCAGGCGGCGGCCGAAGGGCTTTTAAAGGATCAGGAGAAAATTTTAAGCGCAAATGCGAAAGACGTGGCGGAGGGAGAAGCCAAAGGGATGAATCCGGGCCTGCTGGATCGGCTGAGGCTGAACGAAAGCCGGGTTGCCGCTATGGCGGAAGGGCTCAGACAGGTCGCCACTCTTCCTGACCCGATTGGAGAGCGCCTGGAACGTTTCTCGCGCCCGAACGGTCTCGTGATCGATAAGATCCGTGTGCCGCTGGGCGTGATCGGCATCATCTATGAATCCCGCCCGAACGTGACGGCAGACGCATTCGGTCTTTGCTTTAAGACGGGCAACGTCTGTATCCTGAAGGGAGGAAGCGATGCGCTTCATTCCAATCTGGCCATAACGGAAAGCATCCGCAGGACTCTAAAAGCGTGCGGCATCTGTGAGGATGCGATTTCCCTGATCGCGGATACGGATCGGGAGGTGACGGAACGCTTCATGCGAATGAACGAATATGTGGATGTTCTGATCCCGCGGGGCGGCGCAGGGCTCATCCGCCGTGTTGTGGAACACAGCACCATCCCGGTGATTGAGACCGGCACGGGAAACTGCCATATCTATGTGGATGAATATGCGGATCTTGAGAAGGCGATCCCGATCATTCTGAATGCCAAGACGCAGCGTATCGGCGTCTGCAACGCCTGTGAGTCCCTGGTGATCCATGAGGCGGTGCGCGAACGCTTTCTGCCCGCTCTGGCAGCCCGACTGAGAGAGAAATCCGTTGAAATGCGGGGAGATGAGAGGGCTTTGTGGGCGGTGCCTGATATGAACAGGGCGGCAGAAGAAGATTATGGGACGGAATACCTGGATTATATTCTTTCCATCAAGACGGTGGACAGCCTGGACGAGGCGATCAGGCACATCAACCGTTACAGCACAGGGCATTCTGATGCGATTCTGACGGAGGATATGGAACGCGCGGAACGTTTCTGCCAAGAGGTGGATTCTGCCTGTGTATATGTGAATGCCTCCACCCGCTTTACGGACGGATTTGAATTCGGGTTCGGCGCGGAAATCGGGATCAGCACCCAGAAGCTTCATGCCCGCGGTCCCATGGGCTTAAAGGAGCTGACCTCCTATAAGTATGTGATCCATGGCAATGGACAAATTCGTGAATGACGCGAAAGAAAGGAAACAGAACATGAGCAATGTAGTGGAACGCTTTTTAAGATATGTACAAATCGATACCCAGTCCTGGTCTCCCAGCGATACGTTTCCCAGCACAGAGAAGCAGAAGGATCTGGGACGGCTCCTTGCAAAAGAACTGGAAGAGATCAGGGCTTCAGAGGTATATTTTGATGAACAGAACGGTTATGTTTACGCCTCCATCCCATCTACGCTGAAGGACAAAAGAGATGTGCCTTCGATCGGGTTCATCGCCCATATGGACACTTCTATGGCTGTCAGCGGAAAGGGGGTAAAACCCCGGATCGTGGAGAACTACGACGGAGGGGATATCCTGCTGAATGAGGAGAAACAGATTGTGATGGAGAGGGCGGATAATCCGGAACTGGCGGATTATGTGGGAAAGAGCCTGATCGTTACGGACGGAACGACGCTGCTGGGAGCAGATGATAAGGCAGGCGTGGCGGAAATCATGGCGATGGCGGAATATCTGCTCGCAAATCCGCAGATTGAGCATGGCCCAATCCGCATCGGATTCACGCCGGACGAAGAAGTGGGACACGGAGTGGATCGCTTTGACCTGGAACGTTTTGGCGCGCAGTATGCTTACACCGTGGACGGCGGAGCGCTCGGGGAGCTGGAGTATGAGAATTTCAATGCGGCGAACGCCATTCTGCATGTGAACGGCCGCAGCGTCCATCCCGGCAGCGCAAAAGGGAAAATGCTGAATGCGATCCTTCTCGCACAGGAGTTTCAATCTCTGCTGCCCGTACATGAGAATCCCATGTCCACAGAGGGCTATGAAGGGTTCTATCATCCGGACAGCATCAGCGGCAGCGTGGAGCATGTGGATGTGGAATACATCATCCGGGATCACGACAGAGAGAAATTTGAAGAGAAAAAGGCCTATTTCCAAAAGGCCGCAGGTTTCCTGAATGAAAAATATGGAAGAACCATCTTTGAAGTAGAAATGGAAGACAGTTATTACAATATGATGGAAAAGATCCTGCCTGAGAATTCCCATCTGATTGACAACGCGGTCAAAGCCATGGAACTGGCCGGTGTGACTGCGAAGATCAGTCCTATCCGCGGCGGTACAGACGGGGCAAGGTTATCTTTCATGGGGCTTCCCTGCCCGAATCTGTGTACCGGTGGAATGAACTGCCACGGAAGATTTGAGTATGCCTGTGTTGAGTCCATGGAGAAGACTGTGGAGATCCTTCTTCACATTATCCGCCTTTACGCGGCTTTTGACGGGACAGTGACAGAATAAGAAGATAGGGCGAATGGATAAAGAGGAGAGGAATGAATACCAAGGAAATAGAAGAACTTCTGGGACGCATTGATCTGGAAGGGGAAGCGCCTGTGGATGAACCGCAGCGTCAGTATTACTTTTTGAAAAAATGCCGCAGCTATGTGAAGGCGGAGGAAGAGAAACTAGGCAGGCCGCTTACAGCCTGCGTGACCACCTTTGGCTGCCAGATGAATGCAAGGGACTCTGAAAAGCTGTCCGGGATCCTGGAATTGGCCGGATACACGCTGACAGAAGAGGAAGACTGTGACTTTAACATCTATAACACCTGCACCGTCCGGGATAATGCGGATCAGAGAGTCTATGGGCGACTGGGCTATATCAACAGCCTGAAGAAAAAGCGGCCGGGCATGAAGGTGGCTCTGTGCGGCTGCATGATGCAGGAGAATGGTACGATTGAAAAGATACGCAAAAGCTACCGTTTTGTGAATCTGATTTTCGGCACCCATAATCTGTATAAATTCGCCGAATTGCTGTGCGCGTCCTTTGAACAGGACGGAATGATCGTTGATATATGGGAAGGAACGGACAGAATCGTTGAGGATCTTCCTGTGGAGCGCAAGTATCCCTTTAAGTCAGGCATCAACATCATGTTTGGCT
>USKC01000347.1 GCA_900555195.1 uncultured Lachnospiraceae bacterium | reverse complement strand
GTCGGAAGAAAATGAAAAGTCCTTTGTGGAAGACTGCTTCAAACTGTACGAGCGGAAAGGGTTCGCGGACAGATTTTGGACGCCTTTTGTAGAAAATAAGGAATACATTGGTATGAGTTTTTACGTCCGGCGCCGAACTCCTGCCCACAATGCAGAAAATTCGGAGGGTGCCGATCTGGAATGTCTTCCTATGTGGGACATCGAATTCGAGAATGGAACTGGTATCTCAGCCTATCCGGAAGAAATCATCCCTTCAGTAATGAAAGACTATGGATGCCCGGAGGACTTCTGGCGGCAGGGGACCAAAGAACAACAGGCAGATTCACCTGCATGCACTTCCGGGGAACACCAGAATACAGCTAACGGATCGTGTAAAGGAACCACTGCGGCAAGCGTCCCGGATTCCGAAGAAAACCTCCTAAACTACATTATCGAATTTGCCAAGGATAATAACTGGGATTACGAAAACGTTCCTGAACAGATTCGTTCGTTCTTTACGACCTGGTGCTTCCTATACAAGATTGATGCTGATACCAGAAAATGCGATAAGTCTTTGAACAGGATTTACTGGGAGGCAGATCTGGAGGAACTGATCCCTTTTGAAGAATTCGTTAATTATATGGTTAAACTTATCGTATAGCTGAAAACTGATATTGATCCGGCCTTCTGCAAACGCAGAGGGCCTTTTTTATGCTCCTCTCCCACCATTCATATTCCCTCTGTAAATATTGATGGTACTCAAAGAAAGGAAGAAAGAAAAATGAGAAATTACGAAAAATTTTTTGAAGGCTGCGATGTACCGGTTCAGCTTAAAAAGACGGCCATCTGTATCATGCGCAGGTTCACGATCTTAGGGATTTGTGACGGTATGTATATCTGCAACGTCATTGCCTTTGAGAGCGGATTTGGAGATGGGAAAGGCCGCTTTCCCGGAGAAATGCAGATTGATGTCCCCAAATCAGCAGGTCGCCTCTTGAGAGCTTATGGCTGCAATATCCACAGGCGTGACTCTGAAGAACTTGAGGAAATCCTGAGAACGGGAAAACTGGACATTCCAAGAGCTGCTATCGGGCTCAGAGAGTTCATTTATTTCTGCGGAAAAGAAATAAGGAGCCAGGAAGATGCCTGGCGGAAAGATTATCTGCAGAGCTGTATCCGTGAGGCTGAAATGACATTGGATGAGCTGGCGGATGAAGCAGGAAAATCCAAGAGCCCCAAAGAATCCAATGCCGATACGCATTGTTGCTATTTAACCGAAAGCGAACGGAAAACCCTGCAGTTTTACCTCAAAAAGGCGTTGATTGACGCTGAAGGGTTACTGGTGATTGGAATCGGGGATAAACAGACCGTAAACAATATCAAATCTATTTTGAAAAAAACCGGAAAATGATGAATCTTATTTGGAGGAAAAAATGAAATCTGTTATAAGCTACGAAGAAAGAGGAAATTATGGGAACAACCGCTACCGGGGAAACTGCTCCGGCCGCCTGATCGAGGACATCATCGATCAGTACAAACTGAGATCACTCTCCGACTACATGGTCGGCGGTGGGACCACGGAGGATGTCTGTATGGCAAAGGGAATCCCTGGGACCTTTCTGGACCTGAACCGTGGATTCGACATGATGACGATGGATATCCCTGAACGGGCGGAAAACTGTTTCTGGCATCCGCCGTATGCGGATATTGTTATCTATTCTGACCAGATGTACAAGGCTCAGGACATCATCGACAGGTATGGCTTTGATCCCCGGATCAATGACCTGTCCCGGTGTAAGGACTGGGAAGACTTCGTAAAGAAAATGAACTATTGCTGCCTGAAGCAATATGCATCTTTGGAAAAAGGCGGCCGGATGTTCGTTCTGATGGGTGACATCAAGAAAAAGGGCCGGTTATACTCCATGCTTTCGGATATTGTTAAGCCCGGGACACTGGAGCAGATCATCATCAAGATGCAGCATAACTGCTTGTCTGACCGAACAACTTACAGCAATACCAATTTTGTGCCCATAGTCCATGAGTATTTGATGGTTCTGCATAAGGATGCTGCCCTAGTATACCAGGTGGTTCTTCCCGTTCGCAGGACTATGGATATGAGAGACAGTAAAGCCGCTACCTGGAGAGATGTTCTATGTTCCATTATGGAAGAAAATCACAGGAGCATGAAGTTGGACGACTTATACAGGGCCGTTGACGGGCACAAACGCTGTGAAACGAATCCTCATTGGAAGGAAAAGATCAGACAGACGCTGAGGATATACCCGAAAGTGTTCACCCAGCTTTCCGATGGTTCATGGAAGTTGGCTACTGCGTAATATGGAGGTCTTATGATGCCTGATGATCCTATTCTTCCAACCAGGACATGGTAGGATAAGGGCGTACAGACGCAGAAAATTGGATTGAACTTGCCATCGCATGGCAGGAATGAGAAAATGATGAATAAAAAAATAATTGTTGTGAAAGGCGGTCGGGTCGATGAGGTTCTCACCAATGAGCGCGATCTCGATGACAACCAACCCAGAGATTGAATCACCGGCCATGAGGAAGCGGCCCTCCGGGGTCAGTAGACTTGTGTAAGGGGATTCAATATGGTTGAGTAGCCGTCAGCCCCATGGCGGCCCGACAGCTTGGGCTGTCGTTATGGTCTGTGAATACGCTGCTTATTATGTGTTTTATCACCAATTAGGTGTAAAACCAGCTCAACGGCGGGCGGCGGCGTGTCAAGAAATATATGGAGTTTTTAAGAACCGCCCCGGCGCGGGCAGGTCAAGCCGTGACCTGCTCCACCTCCGGGATGGGTTTGAGATTGAAATGGATTTCGATAGAAATGTGTCTTGTCTTTTCGCTGTCGATGTGTTCATGGACAACGATTTCTTTCACCAGGCGGTTTAGGGTGGCGGCGTCTAACTCGGTAATGTCGGCGTATTCCTGAATCAGCTCCACCCATTGTCTTGCGTCCACGGACAGCCGGTTTTCATCGTCCAGCTTCCTTTGTCCGTCCTCCACCTTTGCCTTTAATTCCGCCTGTTCCTTCTGCGTCTTTTCCATCAGCAGGGCAAAGTTGGTTTCGCTGATACGCCCGGCCACCATGTCCTCATAAAGCCGCAGCACCATCTTTTCCAGAACGTCCAGCCGCTCCCGGTCTTTTGACAGGGCGCGTTCCAACGCTTCCCGCTGGCCCTTCTGCTCGGCCTGACAGGTATCAGACAGTTTCCCGGCCACGGCTTCCCCGTCCACCAGGGCGGCCCTGGCGCACGCCCGGATTTTGTTTAATACAAGCCGGTAAAGGGTGTCGTACTCAACCCGGTGCTGGGTACAGTGCTGCTTGCCATAGGCGTTGTAGGTCTTACAGGAATAAATCTGCTTCGGGTGCTTATCGTTGGTGTAGCGGATTGTCAGCGACTTCCCGCA
>USKC01000346.1 GCA_900555195.1 uncultured Lachnospiraceae bacterium | reverse complement strand
AAACAGAAGTGATCGACGTTACACTTCCTGCAAAAAAAATGGAAATCGGCCACAGACATCCCAACACCATAGCACTGGAGGAAGTGGAGCGTATCTTCATCGGTATGGGTTATGAGGTTGTGGAAGGCCCGGAAGTGGAGTACATGGATTACAACTTCACAAAACTGAATATCCCGGAGGGACATCCTGCCAGAGATGAACAGGATACTTTCTTCATTGACGATAAGATCTGTCTGCGTTCCCAGACTTCCCCGGTACAGGCCCGTACCATGGAACAGGGCAAACTGCCGATCCGTATGATCGCACCGGGACGCGTGTTCCGTTCTGATGAGGTGGATGCCACCCATTCTCCTTCTTTCCACCAGATCGAAGGCCTTGTCATTGATAAACATATTACATTTGCCGACTTAAAAGGAACTCTGGAAGAGTTCGCGAAAGAGCTGTTCGGACCGGAGACAAAGACAAAATTCCGTCCCCATCACTTCCCGTTCACAGAGCCAAGCGCAGAGGTGGATGTTTCCTGCTTCAAATGCGGTGGCAAGGGCTGCCGTTTCTGTAAAGGTTCCGGCTGGATCGAGATCCTGGGCTGTGGTATGGTACATCCCCATGTTCTTGAAATGTGCGGCATTGATCCCGAGGAATATACAGGCTTTGCCTTTGGTGTGGGACTGGAGCGCATCGCTCTGCTGAAATATGAGATTGATGATATGAGACTTCTGTACGAAAACGACACCAGATTCCTGAAACAGTTCTGATCGCGGAGAAGAAAATGATCAGGAGATCCTGAGGCAGAATAATAATTATAGAGGAGAACAACAATGAATACATCTTTATCATGGATTAAAATGTATGTGCCGTATCTGGACGTCACGGCACAGGAATATACAGATGCAATGACTTTATCCGGAACGAAAGTGGAAGGCTTTGAGGAGCTGGATGCGGATTTGGAAAAAATCGTTATCGGACAGATTGAGAAGATTGAACGCCATCCGGACGCTGATAAGCTGATCATCTGCCAGGTCAATGTGGGGACCGAGACAGTTCAGATCGTGACCGGCGCGCCCAATGTAAAAGAGGGAGACAAAATTCCGGTGGTTCTGGACGGAGGCCGTGTTGCAGGCGGTCACGACGGCAAAAAGACACCGGGAGGTGTCAGCATCAAAAAAGGCAAGCTGCGCGGCATTGAATCCTGCGGCATGATGTGCTCCATTGAGGAACTGGGTTCCACCAGGGAGTTTTACCCGGAAGCTCCGGAATACGGCATTTATATATTCCCGGAGGACGCAGTGGTTGGTGAGAGTGCCATCCATGCACTTGGACTGGATGACGTGGTATTTGAATATGAGATCACCTCAAACCGTGTGGACTGTTACAGTGTGATCGGTATTGCAAGGGAAGCTGCGGCAACCTTCAATAAGAAGTTTATCCCCCCTACAGTGGAGGTAAAGGGAAATCAGGAGGATGCCCATGATTACGTCAAGGTGACCGTGGAGGATACAGACCTCTGCCCGCGCTACTGTGCAAGGGTTGTAAAAAATGTAAAAATCGGACCTTCACCCAAATGGATGCAGCGCTGTTTGGCTGCCAACGGCATCCGTCCTATCAACAACCTGGTGGACATCACCAACTATGTGATGGAAGAATACGGACAGCCCATGCACGCATTCGACCTGTCCACCATCGCAGGCAGCAAGATCATCGTGCGCAGGGCGAATGATGGAGATGAATTCCAGACGCTGGACGGACAGATGAGAAAATTGGATAAGGACGTGCTGATGATCTGTGATGCGGATAAAGAAGTGGGCATCGCGGGCATCATGGGCGGAGAGAATTCCAAGATCACGGATGATGTAAAAACGGTCCTTTTCGAGGCCGCCTGCTTCAACGGCACCAATATCCGCAAATCGGCGAAGCGCCTCGGCATGCGCACCGACGCATCCAGCAAGTTTGAAAAAGGCCTGGATCCCCATACTGCGCAGGAAGCCATCAACCGGGCCTGCCAGCTGATCGAAGAGCTGGGCTGCGGTGAAGTGGTGGGAGGCATGATTGACGTATGCCAGCCCATGAAAGAAAAGGTCCGCATTCCCTTCCAGCCGGAACGCATCAATTCCCTGCTCGGAACGGACATTCCGGAAGAAGAGATGCTGGGATATTTCAAAGCGCTGGAGTTTGAATATGAGGAAGATCAGAGAATGCTGATCGCGCCCACGTTCCGTCAGGATATCGAGGGATTTGCGGATGTGGCGGAGGAAGTGGCGAGATTCTACGGATACGATAAGATTCCCACCACGCTTCCCAATGGAGAGGCGACCACAGGAAAACTGTCCTTCAAGCTGCGCATTGAAGAAAAGGCCAGGGATATTGCGGAATACTGCGGTTTCTCTCAGGGCATGTGTTATTCTTTTGAAAGCCCGAAGGTGTTCGATAAGCTTCTGATCGATAAGGACGATCCGCTGCGTCAGGCGGTGATGATACAGAATCCGTTGGGAGAGGACTTCTCCATCATGAGAACCATTTCCCTGAACGGCATCCTGACCTCTCTGGGCACCAACTATAATAGAAGAAACAAAGATGTAAAGCTTTATGAACTGGGCAATATTTATATTCCAAAGAGCCTTCCTGTGACCGAACTTCCGGAGGAGCGCATGCAGTTTACGCTGGGCTTCTATGGAGAAGGGGATTTCTATACCATGAAAGGAGTGGTGGAGGAATTCTTAGAAAGCATCGGCATGAAAGCGAAGAAGGAGTATGATCCGAACGCAGGAAGAAATTACCTGCATCCGGGACGCCAGGCCAACATCATTTACCAGGGCGAAGTGATCGGCTATCTGGGTGAAGTGCATCCGGAAGTACTGGATAATTATGAGATCGGAACCAAGGCATATGTGGCTGTTCTGGATATGCCCAAGATCGTGCCGCTTGCCACCTTTGACAGAAAGTATGAAGGACTGGCCAAGTATCCGGCGGTGAACAGGGACATCAGCATGGTAGTGCCCAAAGAGATCCTGGCCGGGCAGATCGAGCATATCATTGCGCAGCGCGGAGGAAAGATTCTGGAGAGCTATCAGCTGTTCGACATCTATGAGGGCGCACAGATCAAGCCTGGATATAAGTCTATGGCCTATACGCTCACCTTCCGTGCAAAGGATAGAACCCTGGAAGAGGCGGATGTGAGCGCAGCAATGAAAAAGATACTCAATGGACTTCAGGGACTTGGCATAGAACTGAGAGCGTAGTACAATAAAACAGAGCCAAAGATACAGCCGAAGGAGTGATGGGAATGGATATTGGATCTGTGAATCATGAGGTCGCATTTTGCAAGGTATATGATCTGGCCACTAAGGAAAAGGTGGAACGCATCCTGTTAAAGAATCGGATTTCTTATTTTAATAACTTCTCGGAATCTCAATGAATGAGATTCCAACCGAAACT
>USKC01000345.1 GCA_900555195.1 uncultured Lachnospiraceae bacterium | reverse complement strand
TCGGGATTCCCCGAACCGTTGCCCGCCGCCCGCTATGTCACCGCCCGCTATGCTGTCGATCTCTATGCCGCCCGCCACTACGCCACACACCTGAACGGCCGCAGCAGGACATGTACCACTCTCCAGGCGATCCGTTTCCATCTCGGCACACTTGCCACGGTCACATGGTCAGGTACTTCATACCGTTTTTCATCCAATACCCGTCTGCAGTCCTTCTCAATGGCTTCCATCGCCTCCAGCAGATCGGCAGTAAAGGGCTCGCTGTGAAGCACAAGCATCAGTTCTGTATCCATATAGGTGCTGCGCAGATCAAAGTTATAGGAACCGATGCCGCACAGTTCCTCGTCAATCACAAAGGATTTACCGTGGGTGGAATGGCCTCCGTCATATTCGTACAGACGCAAGCCCGTGCGCACCACGTCCTTTTTATGATGCAGATAATCGCTGGAAGCCACAAAATTGTCCCCGTTTTCCACGGAATTAATTACCATTTTCACATCCGGAACTTCTCTGACCAACTTGCGGAAGGTGGCATTCATATAATCGTTGGTCACCACATAGGGAGTATGGATGATCACACGCTTTTTGGCGCACCGCATCAGGCTGGTAAGCGTATAGAAAATCCGGGGTTCTTTGCCGTAGATCCCGATGGGGCCGGATACCAGCGTAACACGGTTGACCGGCCTTGTATTGAATGCATAGTCGAACGGAGTATCCATGAGTTCCGGATGCCTCTTTTGCAGGTTTTCATACCGTTCCTCCAGCAGACGGATCTGCCTGCGGATTTTCTGACGGTCCGCGAGTTCCGCATTTTTGTGGAAGGTACGGCAGACATCCAGACTCCATACCTTCTGGAAGTAAGCCTCCACCTGGAACAGAGAGCTTTCCCTGCTGTGGCTTCCATCATGAGCAGTGTTGTAAATCAGCACTTCCCGATCCAGACCTACCCGCTTTCCTTCCTTCTCCCCGATAAAGTAATCGAAGGTATTCCTCCCTCCCAGGATGTAGGCATAATCGTCCACAATCACATATTTGTCATGCATCCTGCCCTGACTCTTCCATGGCTTCAGCAGATTGATGGGATTATATATTTTAATCTCCACATTCGGATGGCAAGAGACAGCATAAAAAAGCGGGTTGGGTTCCAGACGGATCAATCCGGAAAAACCATCCACAAGGATCTGCGCCTTCACGCCTTCCTTTGCCTTGCGCAGAATCACAGCCAGCACATCCCTCGCACATTCTCCATCTCTCATATCAAATGTGCTCAAAATGATCCTGGATTTTGCCTGGTTCAGAAGCCGCATCCGGAATTCCCAGGCGCTCCTTCCGCTTTCCAGCAAAAGCGCACGATCCACACAAGGTTCTTTCCCTTTATAGTCTTCCGGTCTGAAGGACCGTTTCGTTTCTTTTGTCACTTTCTTATATCTGCTGAAAGGAAGAAATGCTCCTGCAACCAGATAAGCAAACAGGAGCAACGTTCCCTGCAGCAGATGCAATGCAAGCCTTTTCGTTCCGTTTTTCATCGTTCCAACTGTCCTTTCCGTCATATTTTCAGATGATCGTCACATTCAGGCAAACCTGCCAAGACCATCGTCAGCTTCTTCTGTCCATATCCATCGGTCAAAGGAAGTATTGTTGAATTGTTCGATCTGCTTTTCCACCGCACGGCTGAGCCGGGATATCCGCACCGGTTTCCGGCTTGTATCATCCGGCAGGCAAAGCGGATCGATGTAGCGCAGCTTGGATGGCACCCGGACACTGTAGCGTCCTTCCGGCTTTCTGTCCCCCGCGCCTATCCGACAAAAGCCACAGTAGTCTTCCCACAGCTTTGCGCTCCGCTCATCCGTCGTAAGGCGTCCAATCACTTCTGTCTCCGTGGAATCCAAATCCTGCGGCGACAGAATCCCCCACTCCAGACCGCATTTCAGCAGATCAGCGAGGTACTGCATGCAGAATCTGTCCTCATCCGCCGTGTACATCCGGGAATTTTCCAGCGAAGCCAGCGTGAATTCCTCTGCCAATTCCCGTGAAGCAAAAGTGAGTTCCACAATTCCCTGCTCATTCGGCAGGCAGAGCAGATTGTCATACATCCGGGCGATCTCCTTCCGGCTCTTTATCCCTCTGCAGTAAAAATTTCCCAGTGTATATTCCAGCCTATCTGCAGAAAGCGCCGGAGCGGGGTTATCCGCAATCGGATAGAGGTGATAATCCGCCACGTCTTCCGTTTTAAGTCCATATTTTTTCAGCAGACACTGTATATCTTCTGCCCCTTGGATCCGTTCTAAGGTCCCTTCTTCCGTGGTTTCCTGCCGGATCGGATCCCCATTCAGGAAATCCACCACATGGGCGAATACAGGCGTAGCGATATCGTGCAGCAGGCCAGCCACACTCTGCGCGATATCCTGTGTATAATGCCATACGATCAGGCCCACCCCCGCGCTGTGCAGCCATCTTGAATAAGGATGCACAAAGGAAAACAGGGGGAAGGATGTGTACTCACACCCACAATGCATTCCCACATCCATAAGCCTGCGCATCTCTTCCGTTTCCAGAAATTCCTTTAAAAAGGAAGGCAGGTTGGGTTCATAAATATCAAACAGATATTCTTTATCTGAAAGTTTCCTTTCAAATTTCATCCCTGTCAGCCCCCGCTTCTATTCTGTCCCGCAGTTTCTGCATCTTTTCATCCATGCTGCTGATAATCTCAGCACATTCTGCGAGCTGCGCCACAATCTCTTCGGAATCCTGCACATCTTTTTTGTATTTCAATTTATGTTCCACGCTCGCCCAGAAATCCATCGCAATCGTCCTGAACTGCACTTCTACTTTCATATATTTCTTGCATCTGGACAGAAAGATCGGCACCTCCAGAATCAAATGCAGGCTGCGATAACCGTTCGGCTTTGGATGGGCAATATAATCTTTTTTCTCCAAAAGCCGGATGTCGTCCTGGCTCACCAACAATTCCGCCAGCGTGTAGATATCATCCGGAAAGGAACAGATCACCCGAATTCCTGCGATGTCATTCAGCTGTTCTTCTATGGATTCTACGGAAAGATCATACCCTTTCCGCCTCATCTTTTCTATGATGCTCGCCGGCCTTTTCAGCCTGGTCTTGATCGTCTCAAAGGGATTCCTGTTATATGCAAGTGAAAACTCTTCATCCAGCACGCGCAGTTTGGTTTCCACTTCCATCATGGCGCAGCGGTATCTGCTCATAAGCTCCATAAACGTAGCCGCATTCCCCAACGCTTTTACGGGATCTTCTACCTGCATCAGTTCCTTCACCAGACCTCCCGGCCGAATGCTTTCTGCATGCAGGCTATGCAAGCTCTGCACCCGATTCTTTTCTCTCTCGTTTTCCCCGTTTATTTCCATCTGTCTTCCTTCCTTTTTGTCTATATAGCCCTATACAGGCCATCAGTTGTTA
>USKC01000344.1 GCA_900555195.1 uncultured Lachnospiraceae bacterium | reverse complement strand
GGATGAGCAAGCTTACGATCAGGACAGGACAGAAACGCTTTCCTGTTTCCAAGAATTTGTACGGCATTTTTTTTGAAGATATTAACCGTGCGGGAGACGGCGGATTATATCCGGAGATGATAAGGAACCGTTCCTTTGAAGATTCTATTGAACCGTCGGATTGCTTTACCGAGGAGGATGGCTATGCGCTGGTGACGAGGGAAGGCTGGAGAGATGAGTTCAACCATGGAGAGGGATTGTCGCGCTGGATACGAAAAAACGAGACGCCCTATACGCCGGTACCCGCTTGGTATGCGGACAGGGCGGAATTTACGCTGGAGCGGAAGGATACACTGAATGAAAAAAGAAAGGCCGCCCTGGACGTGGTTTTTCAGCCGGATGGAAGAATCTGCAATACCGGCTACTGCGGGCTGGCTGTAAAAAACGGCGGGAAGTACAGCCTGAATCTATTCGCAAAGGCAGAGGAAGAGACAGAGATTGAGGTATCTGTGGAGGAAGGCTCGGACTGCTTTGGACGCATGGAGTTCCATCTCCCGGCGCAGCCGGATGAAGGCGGGTATGTGCGGTATCAGGGTTCGTTCGTATCGAATGGGGACAGCCGCAAAGCAAGGCTGGTGATCTGCTGCCCGCAGGGCGGAAGGGTGCGTCTGGGATTTGTTTCCCTGATGCCTGAAGATACATATATGGGACACGGCCTGAGAAAGGATCTGGTAGAAAAGCTGGCGGCTTTGAAGCCCCGTTTTCTGCGTTTCCCCGGCGGCTGTATTGTGGAAGGCTTCAGCCCGGAAACGGCCATGCGCTTCCGCAATATCGTGGGGCCTGTATGGGAACGCCCTTCCCATCAGTTGATGTGGCATTACCGCACCACAAACGGGCTGGGCTTCCATGAGTACCTTCAGCTGTGTGAAGATCTGGATATGGAGCCGCTGTATGTGTTCAACTGCGGCATGACTTGCCAGGGAAGATGTCCGGTTTTCTTTGAAGGGGAAGAGCTTCAGGATATGATCCAGGATACCCTGGACGCTTTGGAATACGCGCTGGGGCCTGCCGACAGCAAATGGGGAAGCCTGCGCGCGGCAATGGGGCATCCGGAACCGTTCCGTATGAATTATATGGAAATCGGCAATGAAAATTCGGGGCCGGAATATGAGAAACGTTATCTCATGTGCTACGAGGCCATCCGCTCCAGATATCCTCACATTCGTTTTGTGGCCAATACCCATGTGGAACAAAACGGCCTGCCGGTGGATATTGTGGATGAGCACTATTACAGCACAGCGGAATATTTTGCAGAGCATCTGCATTTCTATGATCGTTACGACAGAAAGGGGCCGCATATTTTCCTGGGAGAACTGGCGGTGGTCCGCGGCTGGGTTGGCCAGCTGTATGCGGCGTTGGGCGAAGCGGCTTTCCTGATCGGGATGGAACGCAACCAGGATATTGTGGAATTGGCTTCCTATGCTCCCCTTTTAGAGAATGTGGATTATAATGCCTGGTATCCGAATTTAATCCGCTTTAATAATCAGACAAGCTTCACGATCCCTACCTATTATGTGTGGAAAATGTTCGGGAATCACCGGGGGGATGTGGTCGTAGAAAGCGAAGAGGAGACCCGGACGCTGTACCGGCCGGTGAAGGGGATGGCTTCTCTGATCGGCCCAGCTGGGCTGAGATACCGGAACCCTTCCTGGAACGGAGAGCAGGTAGGCATTTCCCATGAACTGATGGGAAGAGTGGAAGCTGACGAAGAAGGGTTCGTGGTGAAAGCAGCGGACGAAGAGCAGAGAGAAGAAGCGTCCAGACTGCATCGGGTGGATCCGGAAAGAACCTTTGTTGTGTTCGGGGAAGAGGATGTGACAAGGGGCAGGTTTGAGATCGAGATCTTTGCAGAAGAGGGCAGGCCGATTACCCTCGGCGTTTACAGCAGCAGGATGCCGAAGGAAGTCTACATGAGCGACGAGACTCATCCGCCGAAAGAATGGAACGTTACGAATGTGAAGCCGTTTTTGTGGAAGATCGAAGAGGGCGTCAGCACATTCCAGGAGCCTGCGTTTCCGGAAGCGGTTGATCTGGATGCGGAAAAAGAAGCGAAGCTCGTCTATGGGAGTTTCAACCAATTTTCTTATGAGGTGGACGGAGAGCGTATGAAGCTGTACTTGAACGGCGAACTGCTGCATGAGGTCAGCGTGCCTTCCTTCCAGTCGCTCGCGTCCGTTGTTTGTGAATCGAAGGAGGAGGTGGTGATAAAAGCCGTAAACCTTGCTCCCGAAGAGGATGAAGTGGAAATCTGCCTGGATTGCCAGGTGGAGGATGCTTATGAAGCGATCGTCCTGGCCGGAGAGCAGCAGGCGGAGAACAGCTTTGAGGAACCTGAGAAGGTATGCGATCAGTCCTTCCGGTTTACAGGCGCATCAGAGCATTTCATCTATCGCGCTCCGGCCTATTCGGTCAGCGTGCTCCGGCTGAGAAAAACCGATAAAGGAGGAAATTAAAAAGAAATGAGTTTATTCAAAAACAAGAAAAAGTGGAACTCCTTTAAGATGTTCCTCTATATTGTACCGTTTTTGCTTTTGTCCCTGTTGTTTTCATATTATCCGCTGTATGGTTGGATCTATGCATTCTTTGATTACAAACCGCCGAGGCCATTTTCCTGGGATGATTTCGTGGGGCTGAAATGGTTCGCTTCCCTGGTAGAAAATGAAATTAAGATCAATCAGCTTATACAGGTAATGAAGAATACGTTTGCAATGAGCGGCATCTCATTGCTGACTTCCTGGCTGCCGATGATCTTCGCGGTATTCTTGAGCGAACTGAGGTGTGTCCCTTTCCGGAAGTTTGTTCAGACAGTTACAACGATCCCGAACTTCATCAGCTGGGTTCTGGTGTATTCCGTTGCTTACTGCCTCTTTAACAGCACAGGTATGATGAATACCCTGCTGCAGACTTTAGGTATTACCACTGAGCCCATCCTGTTCCTACAGTCTTCCGAGCATGTATGGCTGACCATGTGGCTATGGCTGACTTGGAAGAACCTGGGTTGGTCTGCAATCATGTACATAGCAGCTATTTCAGGTATCGATGATGAAATGTATCAGGCTGCTAAGGTGGACGGGGCTTCCCGGATGCAGATGATCTGGTATATCACGATTCCCAGCCTTCTGCCTACTTATTTTGTTCTGTTGATGCTCAGCATTGCCAACTTCCTGAACAACGGGATGGAGCAGTACTATGTGTTCCAGAATGCATTCAACAAGGAGCATATTCAGGTGCTGGATCTGTATGTGTACAATACGGCAATGGGAAGCGGCAGTTATTCCGTCTCGGTTGCCATCAGTATGCTGAAGAGCGTCGTCAGCTTGATCCTGCTGTTCTTTGCCAACAGCATGTCTAAGTTGATCCGCGGCGAAAGCTTCCTGTAAGAAAAGGAGGAAACCAT
>USKC01000343.1 GCA_900555195.1 uncultured Lachnospiraceae bacterium | reverse complement strand
CGCGATGTGCAAGGCTGCCAATATGGCGCTTGTAGGAACGGAAAAGATCGGTTCCGGACTGGTAACCGTGATGGTGCGCGGAGATGTGGGAGCGGTGAAGTCCGCTGTAGAAGCGGGCGCCAGCAGTGCAGGCAGACTGGGCGAACTGGTGGCTACCCATGTAATTCCCAGACCTCACAGCGACGTTGAGATGATCCTTCCCAAGGTAAAATAAGACCGTATGGAACGCAGGCCCGGATTGGGAAAGACGCGGATGGGATCCGCATCTTTCCGGAAGGTCTGCTGTGCGGAAAGGAAAGACCGGGCGGGCCGCCCCACCTTCCGTAAGGAAGCGGCAGAGGGTGTTTCGTCCGGCTTTGTATAAGAAAAGGACGGATGCGCCATGGAAACTTATCATTTGGAAGCAAATCAGATGGAACAAATCACCAGGCTGGTTCTGGAAGCGTTGGAGGGCGGAGAGGAAAAGGGATATATGGTTCCCGTCGGCGTGTCTGCCAGGCATGTCCATCTGACGCAGGAACATGTGGAAGCGCTCTTTGGGGCCGGATACAGGCTGACGAAGAAGAAGGAATTGATGGGAGGGCAGTTCGCTGCCAACGAACAGGTGACCATCGTAGGCCTGAAGCTGCGTGCCATAGAGAATGTGCGGGTTTTGGGACCGGTAAGAGGGGCATCGCAGGTGGAGATCTCCGCCACAGATGCGTTAAAGCTTGGAATCAAAGCGCCTCTGCGTGAATCCGGGGATATTGCCGGGAGCGCTCCGATCGCTGTGGTGGGCCCGAAGGGGGCCATCTATCTTGAGGAAGGCTGCATCATCGCCAAGCGGCATATCCATATGTCTCCGGCGGAGGCGAAGCAGGCCGGAGTAAGGGATGGAGAGTATGTGAGCGTAAAGGCGGAAAATGAGCGGGGCACCGTGCTCGATCAGGTGAAGATCCGCGTGGATGAAAGCTTTACCCTGGAGATGCATATTGATACGGACGAGGCCAATGCGTGTGCGCTCGCAACCGGAGACGTGGTGCGCATGAGGCAGAACGCATGAGAAGCGGGAAGGGGCCGGTATGATAGTCGGAAAGGTAATTGGAAGTATCGTTTCCACCAGAAAGAGTGAAAAGCTGGTGGGATGTAAATTCATGATCGTAGAACCCCTGGCCTCCATGAATGCCCATACGGGCAGAATGGTGGCGATCGACCCGATCGGGGCGGGGATTGGAGAGTATGTGCTCGTCAGCCAGGGAAGCGCGGCCCGAATCGGCTGCGATATGACGGACGCGCCTGTGGATGCGGCAATCGTCGGCATCCTGGATGATGCAGGTGGACTGGAGTGATTATGAACAGTAAGGAATTGGCCAACATCGCAAGACAGAACGGGATCGTGGGCGCAGGCGGGGCGGGGTTTCCTACCTACGGGAAAATCGACAGCCGTGCGAAGATTTTGCTGTTAAATTGTGCTGAAGGCGAGCCGCTGCTGAAGCTGCACAGGCAGCTTCTGTGTAAACATACGGATGAAATCCTGCAGGGGCTTCTCATCGTGAAGGAGGCCGTGGAGGCCGAAAGTGTAATCATAGGAATTAAGGAAGAATATCAGGAAACCGTGGCCGCCCTGAAGGCACGGCTGGGAGCATACGAGGGATTTCGGATGCAGCTTCTTGACAGCGCCTATCCCATGGGAGATGAGGTGGTGCTCATCTATGAAGCGACCGGCCGCGTGGTGCGGCCAGGTGGACTTCCAATAGAAGAAGGCATCGCCGTATTCAATGTGGAGACGATGTACAATCTGTACAGGGCGATTGCCTGCAAGGAACCGGTGACGGATAAACTGGTGAGCGTGGTGGGAGAGGTGTATACGCCCATCACCCTGCGGGTGCCGCTCGGGGCCTCCCTGGAGGAATGTGTGGCGGCAGCCGGTGGGGCTAAGGTGAAGGATCCGGTGTATCTGGTGGGCGGCCCCATGATGGGTGCTGTAAAAGAGAAAAGCAGCCCCGTGACCAAAACCACCAATGCGGTCATCGTATTGGACCGGACGCATCCGCTGATTCAAAAGAAGCATCTGAATCCCGCGATCGGGCTGAAGCGTGCGGCCTCCGCCTGCTGTCAGTGTCAGGCATGCACGGATCTGTGTCCCCGCCATATGCTGGGCCATCCGATTGAACCCCATAAGTTCATGCGCGCTGCGGCAAACAGGGATTTTGCGGATATCGCCCCCTATCTGAACACCTTTTTCTGCAGTTCCTGCGGACTGTGCGAACTCTATTCCTGCCCTCAGTCTCTTTCACCCAGAAGCTTGATGGCAGAGTATAAAGCGCTCCTGCGCGGTCAGGGAGTGAAGGCGCCGGCGGTAAGCGCCGCCCCTGTGAAAGAATCCAGGAAATACAGAAAGGCGCCGGAAGAGCGGCTGGAAGCGAGATTGGGGCTGTCCGCCTATGACGTGGAAGCGCCTCTCGTCGAAGAACGGCTGAAAGTGGAAAGGGCGGTTCTGCCCTTATCCCAGCATATCGGCGCTCCCGCCGTTGCTGTGGTAAGGCCCGGAGAGAGCGTAACGCAGGGACAGCTTCTTGGGGAGGCTGCACAAGGGCTGAGCGTGCCCGTTCATGCGCCGTTCTCCGGACGGGTGACGGATGTAAGTGAGAAAACGATCTGTCTCGTAGCGGAAGAGGCAACCAATAAGTAGTCGGAAAGGCATGTGGCAAAAGTATGAGTAAAGCGATTGGAATGATAGAGTTTAAGACGGTATCCGCGGGGATTACGGCGGCGGATGCGATGGTCAAGACAGCGCAGGTGGAACTTCTGGAAGCGCAGACGGTCTGCCCCGGCAAATACATCGCCCTGATTGCGGGAGCGCTTTCTGCGGTACAGGCAGCCGTGGAAGCTGCGAAGAAGACCCGTGCCGATGAACTGATCGACAGTTTTGTGCTGGGCAATCCTCATGAGAGCATCTTTCCGGCGATATATGGGACGACACGGATTGAACAGGTGAATGCTTTTGGCATCCTGGAGACCTATGATGCCGCATCCATCATCGTGGCCGCGGATGTGGCTGCCAAGACGGCCATTGTGGATCTGATCGAACTGCGTATTGCGAAAGGAATGTGCGGGAAGTCCTATCTGATCCTGACCGGGGAGGTGGCGGCTGTGGAGGCGGCCATCGAGAAGGCGAAGCAGTCTGTGGCAAAAGACGGAATGTATCTGGATTCTTCCGTGATTGCACATCCGGACGAGCAGATCTGCCGTTCGATCTTATAAAGAAAATTACTATCGTTTTGCACAGAATGAAGAAGAGGCAGGTGAAAAAGGATGCTGGCAGCGGAGAGAAGAAACTTGATCCTGGAAAGGCTGCAGGAAGAGAAAAAAGTGGTTGTGAGTGAACTGAGCCAGGAATTCAACGTATCGGAGGAGACCATCCGCAGGGATCTTGAGAAACTGGATAAGGAAGGGCTGGCGGTGAA
>USKC01000342.1 GCA_900555195.1 uncultured Lachnospiraceae bacterium | reverse complement strand
CTGGGAATGTCCCAGCACATAGATATCCGTCACATATTCCAGTCTTCTCACATACTGCAGAATGGCGATCGCATCCTCTATTTCATTCAGCACATCCATATGCACAAAGGCGCCATCGCTCTTTCCATGCCCATTAAAATCGAAACGCACCGTCACGAGGCCTTTCTCTGTTAATTTTTCCGACAGGATCGCAAACAGGCTGTCCTTTTCATATCCCAGATCCCCGGTAAACCCATGAAACAGGATCACAGCCGGATGCGCGCCCTCCACAGGCCCTTCCTGCCTTCCTCTCAGACACAGCCCGTCTCTCATAATACTGATTTCCATTTATGCCCCCTTATCTTCTGTGTTGGCTATCTGCTCCATCTTTCTGCATTCTATTCGTCTTTTGCCGGATACAGCGCATTTTACCGTTTGTCTCTCAGCATCACATCATGCGCACCGCCTTCAACAATACTGGTGGAGGACACCAGTGTAATTTTGGCCTTTTGCTGCAGTTCGGGTATGGTGAGCGCTCCGCAGTTGCACATGGTGGACTTAATTTTGCTCAGCGTCAGGCCCACATTATTCCGCAGGCTCCCGGCATACGGCACCAGGGAATCTACCCCTTCCTCAAAGGAAAGCTTCTTATCCCCTCCCATATCGTAGCGCTGCCAATTTCTCGCCCTGGCGCTTCCCTCGCCCCAGTATTCCTTCATATAGCTTCCATTGATGTTCACCCTCTTGGTGGGGCTCTCATCAAACCGTGCGAAATATCTTCCCAGCATTACGAAATCCGCTCCCATGGCCAGCGCAAGCGTGATATGGTAATCGTGCACAATACCGCCGTCAGAGCAGACCGGCACATAAATGCCCGTTTCCTTAAAATACTCATCCCTTGCCTTCGCCACTTCAATCACAGCCGTGGCCTGTCCTCTTCCGATCCCTTTCTGCTCCCGCGTGATGCAGATTGCTCCGCCTCCGATGCCCACTTTTACGAAATCCGCTCCCGCATCCGCCAGAAAACGAAATCCGTCCGCATCCACCACATTTCCCGCTCCGACCTTTACGCGATTTCCATATTTCTCTCTGATATAATCAATCGTGATTTTCTGCCACTCCGTAAAGCCTTCTGAGCTGTCTATACACAGGACATCCGCCCCGGCATCCACCAGGGCCGGCACGCGCTCCGCATAGTCCCTGGTATTGATTCCGGCTCCCACCATATATCGCTTGTGGCTGTCAATCAGCTCGTTTTCATTCTTCTTATGCGTATCGTAGTCTTTTCGGAACACCAGATAAACCAGCTCCTGATTCTTATTCACCAACGGAAGGCAGTTAATCTTGTGCTCCCAGATGATATCATTGGCTTCCTTCAGCGTGGTATCCTCGCTGGCATATACCAAATCTTCAAATTTCGTCATGAACTCTGAAACCCGCGTGTCCGGGCTCATGCGGCTCACCCTGTAATCCTTGTTCGTAACGATACCGAGCAGCTTTCCCCCGCTCTCGCCGTTCTCCGTCACGGCCACCGTAGAATGGCCTGTCCTCTCCGTGATCTCCAGCACATCCGCCAGCGTCATCTGCGGCGCCACATTGGAGTCACTCACCACAAAGCCTGCCCGGTAGCGCTTAACCCTCCTGACCATCTCCGCCTGTTTCTCCACCGGTTGGGAGCCATAAATAAACGAGAGGCCGCCCTCCTGCGCCAGGGCGACCGCCAGCCTATCGTCCGAAACGGACTGCATAATTGCAGACACCATCGGAATATGAATGGACAGTTCCGGTTCCTGCCCTTTTTGAAACCTTACCAGAGGCGTGTTCAGGTTCACCGCGGACGTGACACACTCCTTTGAGGAATAGCCCGGAATTAAAAGGTATTCACTGAACGTTCTGGACGGCTGTTCATAATAATACGCCATAATTTTCCTCCTTCTCTGATTGCCCTGTTTCCCCATATATAGATAGTTTAATCATAGCATGGCGCCTTTTGCCCAGTCAACCAGAAGAAAAAAAGGGACTCCCTAAGGAATCCCTTTTTACACCCGTTTCCGGAAACTTATGCGATTTTGGATTTTGCAAGTTCTGCCAGGGTGGCGAAACCTTCTGCATCATTAACCGCCATCTCCGCCAGCATCTTTCTGTTCATGTCAACGCCGGCCAGCTTCAGTCCATACATGAACTTGCTGTAAGAAAGGCCATTAAGCCTAGCTGCCGCATTGATACGAGCGATCCACAGCTGTCTGAACTGACGCTTTCTCTCCTTACGTCCTGCATAGGAGGATGCAAGCGCTCTCATAACGGACTGCTTTGCTACTCTGTACTGTTTGGATCTCGCTCCTCTGTATCCTTTTGCGAGCTTTAATACTTTATTATGTTTTCTTCTGGCATTCATGCCGCCTTTAATTCTTGCCATCTCTTAATCTCCTCCTTACGACTTATAAATACGGTAAAATCTTCTTCATATTCTTAACATTCGTTGCATCCGTAATAGCCGGCTGTCTGAGATTTCTCTTTCTCTTCGTGGACTTCTTCGTTAAGATATGGCTCTTGTAAGCTTTCGCTCTTTTTAACTTGCCCGTTCCTGTAACTTTGAAACGTTTTGCAGCTGATTTGCTTGTCTTCATTTTCGGCATAACGAATTCCTCCTGTACTCATTCCTCTGAAATCTATTTTAACTGTACGTTGTTAACGCTTTTCAGTTAAAAACATCGTCATTGTCCGGCCTTCCACTTTGGGAGCCTTCTCCACTACAGCCACGTCAGAAAGCATCTGGGCAAAATCATCCAGGATATGCTTGCTGGTCTGCATATGTGCCATCTCACGTCCGCGGAAACGCAGAGTAACTTTTACCTTGTTTCCCTTCATGATGAACTTCTTCGCAGCGCTTACCTTGGTATTCAGGTCATTGGTATCAATATTCGGGGACATCCGAATCTCCTTAATTTCAATGATCCGCTGCTTCTTCTTCGCTTCTTTCTCCTTACGGGTCTGTTCGTATTTATATTTCCCGTAATCCACAATCTTACAAACCGGCGGCTTCGCAGTAGGCGCAATCTTCACCAGGTCCAGCCCGGCTTCTTCCGCGATCTTCAAAGCCTCCCTTGCCGACATGATCCCCAGCTGCGCTCCGTCTTCCCCAATCAGTCGAACTTCCCTGTCTCTGATCTGTTCATTAATAAATAAATCGCTAATTGTCTTACCCTCCTAAGAAACCTGTGAATCTGTGTCCGAATGACGCTCTCCAGAACATAAAAAAAGCGGATAGCATACCTATCCACCCAATTCTTCTACCGGCAATCTGCCAGGTATTTGAACTATAAACGCCTATAAGCCCGATTGCCATAGGGTGAGAGTGGATACTCTGCTTGTTTGTTCTGTACCTGCGTACTTAGTAACTTTACCACGCATATGCAGGAATGTCAATCCTTTTTTCAATAACTTTTATATGCGTCGTTACTACTCAGCCCTCCGCATATGCCGTTCCGTCTTCCTCGCCTGTGACACC
>USKC01000341.1 GCA_900555195.1 uncultured Lachnospiraceae bacterium | reverse complement strand
GGTGTGGGGATCAGGCAGGACTGATCGAGAGCGGCAAGATGCCGAAGTTCTCCCTATGCGATGATGGGATCGCGTGGTTTCAGGGCAAGGGAAAATGGAAGAGCAGAGGATATTCGCCAGCACCTGGAACCCTAATCTTTTTTGACTGGAACGGAGATGGAACCTCAGACCATGTAGGAATCGTAGAGAAAACCGAGGGCAGTACCGTATACACGGTAGAAGGAAACTCCAGTGATGCCGTGAATAAGAGAAGCTATGATATCAATAACGGAACGATCATGGGATACGGCATACTTTGAAAATTAAAATATAAGTTATAACCTATGAAGAGAAATTTAATATGTGTAAGTTGATTTTTTTATTTGATTGAAATTTTAATTTTATATGAAATGAAAAGAACCAGTGAGAGAATCGTTAAATTTCACTCACTGGCTCAATTTGTTTCAAATTTCTCGGACAACTCTGTCAGTTCTTTCACCGTTTCCTGGGTGTGATGCAACAGGGTGTCACGCATTTCTGGCGGACAGCTGGAATAAAGTATTTTCATCTGATTGACACCCTCATCCTCCAGAGAAATATCTGGATTTATAAGCGTATCTAAAGAGATGTGCAGGACCTTTGCCAATGCTCTCAAAATCAAATAAGAGGGATTCATTTTCCCCTTTTCGATATTGGCGATTTGCTTTACAGAAACATGGCTCAGATCCGCAAGCTCCTGTTGTGTCAGTTCTTTATTCTTTCGGGCTTCCCGCATTTTTTGCCCTAAAGCAGTTAAATCATCAATCGGCATAATCGTTCACCTCAATAATATTGTATTGTTCCGGTTTATATGATGGAATGACCTTATTATGCCTGACAAGATGTACGATTATACCGATTTTCTTTTTTGACAGCATGGTTGCGGGCTTGTATTCTTCGAGCAAATGAAATATAATAAAATAAATTGTTAGAGGTGTGAACATGGATTACATGACGCTCAAAGAGGCAAGCGAAAAATGGGGCGTTTCGTCCCGTCAGATAAATTATTACTGCACCGATGGACGAATCTCCGGTGCTGTCAAAATGGCTGGTGTCTGGTTAATTCCCAAGGATGCAGACAAACCAGCAGATAGACGATATAAGCAATCGAAAGAGATCGATAAGAAATGAAGATGGGAGTGTAAAATAATGGGATTACCTTTTCGACTTTTTACTGGCGCATATACCTTTCTCATGATGTCGATTGCACTATTCATCCTGACCTGTGGTATATTAGGAAAGAAAATTAAAGGCCGCCCTTTGGCGGTGTTCTGCATTGCGGCACAGGTACTGCAATGGCTTATTGGCGTAGTTGCCCCTCTTCTTATGTTACTTGCAAGTGCGAGTGACGATATGGCACTGTCTCCCGCATTTGATATTCTTACCTATACTCCTGTGGCACTCTTTTTGGGGTGGCAGCTAGCACGAGAGTTTCGGCTTCCGTTTCTGCATACCCTTACGGCAGCGGTATTGGGCACGTTTATCGCAAACACAGCCAGTAGTGTAATGGCTCAGGTGGTGGAGCGATATAGTCCATTGTTCGACCGAATGTATATTCTCGCTTTTGTACTCCTGTATATTCCTTACACCCTTACGGTCGGCGTGTCCTGGCTTGCATCCTATATCCTTCGTCGGTCAGAGTTCTACCGGTACTTTTCTGCGCTATTCCGCAGCCGCACCCGTGCAGTGTTGATTCTGGTGGTCTCCTTTGCACTAATGTGTCTGATGCCTTTGCTGCACACATTTTTTCCTGATATTGACCCTAATGTGGCATATGGTATTCTTTTTTATTCTTTTATCGTTGTTGGACTTTTCTGTATCCAATTTGTTGCTATGTACACGGCAGGGCAAGATAGGATCAAAGCGCAGGAAGAAACCATCCTCCAGCAGCAGGCTCACATGGCACTACTGGAAGAACTGCAGCAGGAAATTCGAGCATTTCGACATGACGTCACGAACCTGTTCTCTGGTCTGACATTACAAGCACAGGAGGGCGATCTTGCCGGTATCCAAGAATTTATGAAGCGAACCAGTGGCTACTTTGATGAAAAACTTGGCAACGAGATTGCCCAGATGGATGGTCTTAGCAATATTGAACTGTACCCGCTGCGCAGTCTGTTAACTTCAAAACTGGCGAAAATGCGTCAGCAGCGCATCAAGGGTGTGCTGGAGGTTTTACGTCCAGTGAGCCGCGATCAGGCTATGGACGCCGACGATCTGCTGCGGGCAGTAGGTATCCTGCTGGACAACGCTATCGAAGCCGCTGCAAAGAGGGATGGTCTTGTTCGTGTGGTACTGTTGCAGGAAGAAAATCAACTGTATCTTGCCATAGCTAATAACTACGATGTCGCACCAGATATGGCTGCCCTTGCCCGCAAAGGCTATACCACCAAAGGAAGCGGACATGGTACTGGTCTTTCCAGCTACCGACGCATCGTAGCTCGATGTCGGGGTTGCGCTATGCGTACTTATCTGAAAGACGGGATGTTCGTGCAAGAGTTACACATCCCTACCATTTGATGCAAAGGAGGGAATGGCCATGATTCCCGTTTATATCTGTGATGATGAAGCTCCCATCCGCCAAAGGTTGGAGCAGATCGTGGCAGGACAGATTATGATTCTGGACAGCGATATGGGTCCTGTACGAACTGTGGAGGAGCCGGACGAACTGCTACGGCTACAAAAGGAGGATTCAGTTCCCGCTGTCTACTTTTTGGACATTGACTTTCCTGGTAAGATCAGCGGTCTGGAACTGGCTCAAAAGCTGAGGCAGTATGATCCGCGAGGCTTCATCGTATTCATTACTGCCCACCATGATTTGGCCTTTGAGACCTTCCGCCTGCGGCTGGAGGCGTTGGACTATATCGTAAAGGGAGACGCAGCTTCCATGACCACACGGGTACAAAGCTGCCTGGAAAGTATTCAGGAACGGATGCTCTCCCAGCGCCCTGGACAGGGCAGCTACTGTACGGTCAAGATTCTCGATACTGTGCGCCATATCCCCACTGAAAGTATCCTCTATCTGGAGGCGGTGGGCTACCGTCATGCCCTACGGCTACATCTGGACGCGGAATTGCTGGAATTCAACAGCAGCTTGGACCACTTTGCCGCTCAGTTAGGCGATGGCTTCTGGCGTTGTCACCGGGGATTTTTGGTGAATCGAAATCGTATCCGTGCGGTGCATCTAAAGGAACAGCTGGTAGAGCTGGACAACGGTGAGACCTGTTTGCTTTCCCGCAAGGCGAAAAGCGAGTATCAGGCGCAATCTTAGAATGTGATTACAGATTATTCTTGGCTTTCTTGCAACTTGGATACATTCCTGATAAATTCAATAAAATAGCTAGTCAACAGGGACAGAAAGGCATTGGTCTTATGTCCCTGTTTTTATGTAATAAACCGCTGCTTTACCATTGGCGAAGCCTTTTGAACCATTGGCGAAAGATTTGGTTGTCAGTGCATTTTCTTTGTTAT